>NZ_JABXWD010000786.1 GCF_019173545.1 Candidatus Magnetobacterium casense
ACCAGAATCCGAGGTCTTACACCTCTCTTGACATCATGACTGCCCTTGAGCCGATAGCCAGGTCAGATGGTACAATAACAGCCGCGACAGCCTCGCCGGCGAGCGATGGGGCAGCAGCAATAATGTTGATGTCAAGTGAGAAGGCAAAAGAACTGAGGATAGAACCAAAGGTCAAGTTGCTATCCATGTCTGTAGCCGGAGTAGACCCCAAGCTGATGGGGCTGGGCATCATCACGTCAACAAAGAAGGCTTTAGATAGAGCAGGTTTGACAATAGCTGACATAGATATAGCTGAGATAAATGAAGCCTTCTCCGTAGTAGCTGTGGTCGCTATGAGAGAGCTTGGACTTGATGAGAACAAGGTAAATCCCAATGGCGGCGCGGTAGCCCTGGGTCATCCTATGGGGTGCAGCGGTGCCAGGCTGATAACCACGCTAACACACGAGATGGTGCGCCGTCAGGCTAAATATGGGCTTGCGGCGATGTGTGTGGGGATGGGACAGGGGGCAGCAACAATATTTGAGAGAGTGGGCTCGTAGCTCAGTGGCAGAGCGGTCGGCTCATAACCGATTGGTCGTAGGTTCGAATCCTGCCGGGCCCACCATATTATTTAACGCAGGATGTTACGACGAACAATGCTGCGCACTTCTGCAAGGGCAATCGAGGTAGCTGGAAGCTTTAAAAGTGGTTTGCCCACGAGGTCGTGGCGGGCGACCTGTTCATCGTTCGGGACGTAGCCAAAAACGCTTAGACCTATCTCCTGCGCTGACTGTTTCAGCAGCCTTTCATTACCTTGAACCCTGTTGAAAACCAACCCGATGTTTTTGCACTGTATTACCTTTTCTTTCTGTACCATCTTCTCTATCTGAGCAGCGGTTTGTATGCCTCGGGATGTAGCGTCGCTCACCACAATCAGCGTGTCAACGCGGCGCATGACCTGCCTGTTAATTTGCTCGAGTCCTGCCTCGCCATCTATTATGATAGTGTCGAAGCTCGTGGAAAGTGTTTCTATAGCATCTCTGAGCAGATTGTTGACCGGGCAAAAGCAACCCAGCGTCTCAGTG
>NZ_JABXWD010000787.1 GCF_019173545.1 Candidatus Magnetobacterium casense
ACAAGTCACTCATGGTTTATCCTCCGGTGTATTATTATAGCATAGAAACTAAGCTTCCTGGGTGAAGTAGTCGAACTCATAGATAGCGCCGTCACCGGCTTTTGCCATGGCTTTTCGCAGGCGCTCACAGGACGCATCGGTTAGTTTGAGACTTAGCCCCTGGGAACCCCGGCGCAGTGCTACATGAAAGCGCTTGACTTCGGTGTAGGTAGTCACGCCAATAACACCTGGGTCGGTGATTTCCCAAGGATCACTAGCTGACCAGTGCGGTTTTTTCCCATCTAGGGGAGTGATCCAGGTTTTGCCGGGATCAGATAGGTTCAGGCTGTGCCACAGGTACACGCCACCAGACTCCTGGAACCACCTGGCTACAAAGGCTGCATCCTGTGTACTTACGATTTGAACAAAGTCGGTCATACGTATGCCTCCACTCGGAAGCCGTTCTCTACGGCGAACTTTACTACGTTGCCCCACCAGGGGTCTGGCTCCCAACCATGAACCCGAACGAAGACACAAGAGTTTCGTGCCAGGTCGGTGAAGTCCACAGTCCGGGCAGTTAGCTGGGTGTACGGGAGTTGATGGGTATCCAGATATTCTTTGAGTAGTTTTTTAGCCTGATTTGCAGTCATGGTTTTGTCCTCCAATCAGAGATGATTTCAATACTGATTAGTTTATACAGGTCATTCCAGCGGGCATTACAGTTATCACATGTTATTTCTTGCCAGGCTTCGTTACTATCGGCATCGAGTGAACCGCCAGTGATATTGGTTGAGTTACAGATAGGACAAAAGCCTGGGTTTTTAGATATTGCGATACTTGTTTAGCCGATAGTTGTTGGGTCATGTTCGGTTCCTCCAAATTTCGGGGACTGGCGCTCTGTACCCTGTCTAGAAAGGATAGCTGGTGGCACTGCCCCAAATTACTCCGGCATCCAGCCGGAGTCTACATGTGGACTAGATAAAGGGTTGCATCGGTAGACGACCGTCTTTGATGTCTTGGGTGATGATCTGGCAAGTCTCAATCGCTTGACGGTTGCGGGGGTCGGTGCCGTAGCGCA
>NZ_JABXWD010000788.1 GCF_019173545.1 Candidatus Magnetobacterium casense
CCCAATGCAAGGAGAAGTTCCGCCGAATCGTCCGTGCTCCCGTCCATCTTCGCCCCGTAATACTCCGGGTAAATGTAGGGGAGATTGCTTGTCGAGAGGTCAATGGTCCCGGCACTCGCTGCGTCTATCCAGTGGAAGATACCATCCACCGAGATCCTGTCAGCCTTCCATGATGCCCCGGCATTGACCGTGAGCATGGTCCCGCAAAGCACCCAGATCACGATGTTATCCGGAACATCTATATCCTCACCTGCCACCGTCACGGCATCCGTTACCGCCAGATGAACATACCCGGCCCCTATGGCAGTGATCGCTGCGCTGAAACTGTTGGCGTAATTCCCCAGCCAATCTATCGTCGGGATGGTCATGGCCGTGGTAGGATAATTCTGCATGGCAGTCCCGGATGAGTCCCAACCGATCATGTAATTGGCAACAGGGTCCGGAAGGTTCATGTCCCGCTTGTTGCTGGTCGCCTTGAACAGCACCGCACGCCGGGTACGCTCGTAAAGTTGCTGGACTTGATGCTCGATCTTGTCCAATTCGTTGTTGATCGCAGAGGCTGAGAAATCCTGTAGCGAGGCATAGTTCGTCATCCTGAGATAATCGGCAGTGCGGATAAGCACTATCGTATACCCGGCAGCAATGGCAACAGCCGTGGTGATGTACCCACCATCATCTTCGCCGGCCTCGTACACGGTGTAATCCAGATCCTTGACGAGTGTCGTCTCAGCATCGGCGGTATCTCTCAGGATCACCGTGAGATCATCATCATCGAAAATCTTGAAACCGTAGGCAAAGGGTCCAGTCGTCCCAGACCCGCCATAAGAATTGTAGACCGTCTCGACCGTGACACTCATCTCAGTATCCTCTTATCGCTTTGATTTTACGTATCTGTTCACCAAGGATCATCTCGTCCAGTTCCGGGAACTGTTTCCTCATCTCGGCTTGCGCCAACGCTTTATAATCCTCAGCCTTCTTCTTCAACATTAGAGCACGTCCACCCTCGGGTCCCGGTGTCAAGTTCTTGTACTCCGCAGTCTGAATAAAATGCTCCA
>NZ_JABXWD010000789.1 GCF_019173545.1 Candidatus Magnetobacterium casense
TGTTGACAATCCCGTTCGCGATGTCGCAGGCGTATTTCAGATTGTGCTGGTTCAGGTCAAGATACCACTGCACCCAAGCACGAGGCCATCGTACAGTCGTTATCTTGCTGTTGCACAAGTGCGTCTCCTGGTAAGGCTTGGTTGCCGGGTAGTTGGTCTCCGTATCGCCGTGGTTCCATGTCCAATCGGGACAGTTCTGGCGCGGCATGTAGGTTTCTGTCACCTCGCAGAAGTCCGTCTTGATGATACAGAATTGGGTGTTATCTGGTAGGTCTGCTGTTTTCATAGTTGCTCCGGGTCATCGATACAACCCTTCAATCCTTTCCGTTGCCTCTGCAACACAATCGTTCCAACCGCGGTCATACTCATCCTCTGGGATGGTGATGTCTGGTGGGTGGACTAATCCCAATAGAATCTTAGTGAAGTCGTTCCAGTCCCCGTTGTACCAGTTCATATCGAGACCGGCTGATTCGGCTCCGTATTTGCGCCCGTCACCCTTATCCGTCCACTGCCAGAACGTATAGTCAGTCCAAACATCATCCATCCAGTATTTTTTTTCTAACTGTTTCCACGGGTGCGTAGTTCCGTTGTAATTGGCAATCCATAACGGGAATTGACTATAATATTTATTTTTTAACCCATATTCAAACCAATATCCAGGTGACGTGTAAATCATTGCTTCGCCGCGTTCGCCCCGTAACACAGCCAAAAAGGTATTCAGCCACAATATCGCATCTTTCGTCACGTTTTTGCGACATTCGTAATCCACTACCGGCGCAAGCTCACCGGGGTCGTTCCGCAGTACCCCACAGAAGAAGTCCGCCTGTGCCCTGCCCGATGCGCTCCAGTCCAGGTAGTGATATGCGCCGCGGTACAACCCCGCCTCTTTGGCGGCTTTCCAGTTGTACGTAAAGTCCTCATCAAGCCAGCAGCCCTGTGAGGCTTTGATGAACACGAACCGCGCGCCCGCAGCAACCGCCTTGTTGAAGTCCATCTTCTGAGGCGTGCTATTGTCATCCTGCCAGACTGAGCAATCTATGCCAGGGACGCGCT
>NZ_JABXWD010000079.1 GCF_019173545.1 Candidatus Magnetobacterium casense
TTTCATGATGGTATGTTACAGGCGGGTTTTACCGTGCCGGTGGTAAAGAACTTGCTCATACAACCCATGACACAATTCTGGTATCCCCTGTCGGCAGATGCAGGCAAGGCGCCTAATGGAACATCATACAACCCGCATGGCAAAATAGATAACACCTTTGTCTACGGGGTAAACGTAATGTATATGTTTTAAGGAGTTTCATGATCTAGACAGACCCATATCGTATGGTATGGATAACACTGAAAAACAGGGAGATTAAGGCTATGGGGCAAAAAAAGATTGTATCCAACCTCGACAGATTAATTGATTATTGGAAGAGTAAGGGCTATAAGGGACAACATGATCCTTCATTTGACATCTATGGATTAATTGCTTTTTGGGGGAGCCATGATGCTGAGGACCTGGGCAATGGGACGTTTGCCAGAAGGGAGTTTACTTTTTTCGAAAACACATGGAGCCTATACTTTACAATGTATCTGGATGTTGAACTGAAATATCCGGTATATCGCTTTCACGCCGAGGGGTTCTTTGAGGTAGATTCGCCGTCTTCCGTTGTTGAGGGGGCCTACAATGCCATGTTTGGTTTCCACAGAAAGACCCTCACACTGCGTACGTCTGACGAACAGGTTATCAACAGTCTTGGATTTGGCGGGCAGGGCTTCATGCTTGAGATTGAGAAGGACATATCCGCTAATGGGTGCTCTTTCTTTAAGTCCGTCAAGGACTACGAAGAGGAGTATGACCTGGTGTGGCTCGATAAGACAGGGAAAATCCTGCGTTTGGGGGCACGACCGGCAGATAACGATATGTCAACCAAGGACAAACGTCCAACCGCTCTGGGCTATCCGGTGTTCAGGATATAGCGCACACACCACATGGATGAGACGGTAACCATAATCGTTTCGTGGAAGATCAAGCCCGGCCTCGAACGGGAGTTTGAGGCCGGGCTGGAGGAAGTCATCGGGGCGGCCAAAAAGTTCAACGGCCACCAGGGCGTACGCGTAAAAAAGCCGGATATGACTCAGGGTGAGTATGTCATCATATTCAGGTTCAACAGCATCGAAAACCTCAGAAAGTGGGAAGACTCCGACATAAAAAGAGACTGGCTCAGACGCGCTGAGGCGTTTAAGGAAAAAGACCCGACGATGCAGAAGTTTACAGGGCTTGACTTCTGGTTTATGCAACCTGGCACAGAGTCCCAAGGCCCGCCACGGTATAAGATTGTCATCGTCACTGTTGCAGCGATCTATCCCCTGCTAAAGGCCTTGAACTTTGTGGTCAATCCGCTGATCACCGCCTTGCCGTTGTTCTTTCAGGATATATTAAAGACCACAATATTGGTTAGTTTGCTGACGTATGTGGTGATGCCTTTTCTGACGCGGATATTGGCCTTCTGGCTGTTTGATAACGCCCACAGCAGAGGCGGAGGAATATAATGACGATGAGTGGGAAGAGCGAATAAATAAAATGTTTAACATTTAAACCAAAAGGAGGTGAGAAATTATGTTGTTACAAGGAAAAAAGATCGGCATACTCATAGAGGGTGACTACTATGAGAAGGAGATATTTTACTATGAGTTCCGGTTTCCCGAGGAAGGTGCGCAGGTGCAGTTGTTGTCGCGTCTGTGGGGCATGGACCGGATCACGTTTCAGGGGCACGAGTGGAAGGTTCCGATAGAGTGCAATAAGAGTTTTGAGGGCATGGATGACGCAGAATTGGACAGTTACGCGGCCATAATCGTCCCCGCCGGATATGTCTCCGACAGACTGCGTTATACCACAGACGTAACCAAGCTGTCGCCGGCCAGTGAGTTCTTAAAGAGGGTCTTTGCCAAAAAGGACATCTTAAAGGGCGTGATCTGTCATGGCATGTGGCTGCTGGCTCCAACCCCAGAGCTTGTACGTGGCAGAAGGGCAGTTGTGCACAATAACCTAATCGGGGATGCCAGAAACATGGGTATCGAATACGTTGACCAGGACGTGGTTGTCGATGGCGACCTGGTAACCGGCCGTAGTGGCGGACACTGTCACTTGTTTGCCAGAACAATAATACAACTGCTGTCTGACAAAACTCGTTAAGCCAGAAGGGTGTGGAACCTCTGAGAGGGGGGGCCCCAATGTAGATAATTTAATCGAAATTTAAAGCTAAGGAGGATTTTTTTTCTATGAGCATAGAGTTTACTTTTTCTGACACAATTGCAGGTTATGTCACAGGATTCAACAATCTTGAGAGATGGTATATGGTAAGGACGTCGGACAGCCGTGAGTTTAAGGTGTACCTGACCCCCACGACCTATGGCCGTTTCTCCTTTGACCTGGACGAATCATACATGGATGCCACGGGGGTGTTCAATCAGCTTCTGTCGCTAAACCGTCAATTTGTCTTTACGTATGGTACATTTTACCCCGTTGATGGTGGCGAAATGAGATTTGAGGCCCAGTGGCTGGTGTTTGCCGGTAACGGTCCGGGCAACTACCGCCATGAAGAGCCACAGTGGTGGATAAAGCAGATCAACTCAATCGGCAATAGCTACCTGAAATGGCAGTTCAATCACCCCGAGGAGACCATCGACTACACCAAGTACCGTACGTTCCTGCACCTGGCCGGCGGCAAAAAAACAACCGGCGACCAACTCCAGGAAACCGACACCATCTCCCGCCTCGTCTACGGCTTTGCCTCGGCGTATATGCTCACGGGTAACGATGCCTTCCTGGAGGGCGCCGAAAAGGGCACCGAATACCTGCGTGAACATATGAGATTCTACGATGAGCAAGAGGCCCTGATCTACTGGTACCACGGCGTCAAGCTTGGTCCGGACAACAAAGAAACCAAGCTCCTCACCTCGGAGTTTGGCGACGACTACGACTCCCTGCCCATGTACGAGCAGATATACGCCCTGGCAGGCCCCACTCAAACCTATCGCATAACCGGCGACAAGCGGATTCTATGGGATATCGAACAGACGGTAAAACTCTTTGAGCGCTTCTACAAGGACAACGACAAGGGCGGCTACTTCTCCCACATAGACCCCATCGGACTAAACCCCCGTGCCGATTCCCTGGGTGCCAACCGCGCTAAAAAGAACTGGAATTCCGTCGGAGACCACGCCCCGGCATACCTCATCAACCTCTACCTCGCCACCGGCAAAAAAGAATACGCCGACTTCCTCGAATACACCTTTGACACCATAACGGACCGCTTCCAGGACTATGAAAACAGCCCCTTTGTCCAGGAACGCTTCTTTGAGGACTGGAGCCACGATAAGACCTGGGGTTGGCAGCAGGACCGCGCCGTGGTCGGCCACAACCTCAAGATCGCCTGGAATCTTATGAGAATGCAGTCCCTTACACCCAAACAGAAGTACGTTGACTTCGCCCGCAAGATAGCCGAGCTTATGCCCAAGGTGGGATGCGACCTTCAACGCGGCGGCTGGTACGATGTCGTAGAGCGCGTGATAAAGCCCAACGGCAAACATCACCGCTTCGTCTGGCATGACCGTAAGGCGTGGTGGCAGCAGGAACAGGCAATCCTGGCATACCTCATCATGCACGGCATCCTCAAGGATGAGGAGTACCTGAGACTCTCCCGCGAGGCTGCGGCATACTACAGCGCCTTCTTCCTCGACCACGACGACGGTGGCGTGTACTTCAACACCCTGGCCAATGGCCTGCCATATCTGCTGGGTAACGAGCGCTTCAAGGGCAGTCACTCCATGAGCGGGTATCACAGCATGGAGCTGTGCTATCTATCGGCTGTGTATATCAACCTCTTGATCACCAAGCAGCCCCTGAACTTCTACTTTAAGCCATATCCAGACTCATTACCAAACAACGTGCTGAGGGTCTCCCCCGACATCCTCCCACAGGGAAGCATATACATCAGCGAGTGTTACATAAACGATGAACCATATAAGGACTTTGATGCCAACGCTTTGACCGTAAACCTGCCTCGTACCGGTGAACAAATCAGGGTAAGGGTGAAGGTAACGCCAAAGACCTGGTTGGATTAAACCGGATTTAATATCAAAGGAGGACGTCAATGGTGACTGTGAGCACGGTCAGCGGTGTTACGGTAGTGGCGATAGAGGGCAGCGTTGATAGCAACAGCGTCCCTGCTATCCAGCGGCAAGTGGTTGAGGGCATGGAGGGTAAGGACAAGGTGGTGATTGACATGAAGAAGGTGAGTTTTCTGTCAAGTGCCGGTCTGCGAATGCTGATGCTGGTCTACAGGCAGATGAAGTCACGCAACGGCAAGGTTGTCCTGGTCAGCGTGATGGAGGAGATCGTGGAAGTGATGAAAATGACCGGATTTATAAACTTCTTTGTCATTGCCGATGACGTGCAGGCCGGTATAAAGGCGATAGGATAGGAGTCGGGACGATGATAGACCAGAGAATCGATTACTATCCAACCCACGAACACGCAGGGTTTAAGTTCAGAAAAGGTAAACCCCTGCCTTTTGGGGCAACGATGGTGCCCAATGGGGTGAACTTTTCGGTTTACTCCAGCGCCGCCACGGCATGTACGTTAGTGCTGTTTGACAAGGGTGCTCCTGCCCCGCTTGTTGAGATACCCATCCCGGAGGAATTCCGGATCGGGAACGTATACTGCATCGTGGTCTTTGACCTGGACTACGAACGTCTGCAGTACGGCTACAGGATGGATGGCCCCTATGACGAAAAGGCCGGACATCGCTTTGACAAATCCAATGTCCTCTGTGACCCCTATGCCAAGGCCATCGGAGGCCGCAACACCTGGCTTGCAGCACCCAATTGGGACGACGTCTATCCCTACAGGGCAATGCTCGCCTTTGAAGACTTCGATTGGGAAAATGACCGCCCCCTGGAGACCCCCATAGAGGACCTGGTCATATACGAAATGCACGTGCGGAGCTTTACCGCACATCAGTCTGCCGGTACCAAGTACAACGGAACGTTTACGGCCCTGAGGGAAAAACTCCCCTATCTCAAGGAGCTTGGCGTCAACTGCATAGAGTTGATGCCCATCTACGAGTTCGATGAGTGGGAGGGCAGCCGCAAGCACCCGCAAACCGGCGCACAACTCGTCAACTACTGGGGCTACAGCACCGTTGGATTCTTCGCCCCAAAGGCTGGGTTTGCGGCCTCGGGCAAGTATGGTATGCAGGTGGATGAGCTAAAGACCCTCATCAAGGAAGTCCATAAAAACGGCATCGAGGTCATCCTGGACGTGGTCTTTAACCACACCGCCGAGGGAGACCACCGCGGACACACCATCTCCTTCAGGGGGATAGACAATAAGACCTACTACATGCTAACCCCTGAAGGATATTACTTCAACTTCTCCGGCACCGGCAACACGCTCAACTGCAACAACCCCATTGTGCGCAACATGGTGCTGGATTGCCTGAGGTACTGGGCCTCGGAGTATCACATAGACGGATTCAGGTTTGACCTGGCGTCGATCCTTGGGCGTGACCCCCTGGGGTATCCGCTGTCCAATCCGCCGCTTTTGGAGTCGCTGGCGTATGACCCGATCCTTGCCAAGTGTAAGCTGATAGCCGAGGCCTGGGATGCCGGCGGACTGTATCAGGTGGGGTCGTTCCCCGCCTACGGACGCTGGGCCGAGTGGAACGGCAAGTACCGCGACAGTGCCAGAAAATTCCTCAAGAGTGAAATGGGCATACTTGGGGATATCTCCCAGTGTATCCAAGGCTCTCCAAACCTCTATGCCTTCCGCGGCCCAACGGCAAGCATCAACTTCATCACCTGTCATGACGGCTTCACCCTCAATGACCT
Source organism: Candidatus Magnetobacterium casense (assembly GCF_019173545.1). GTDB lineage: Bacteria > Nitrospirota > Thermodesulfovibrionia > Thermodesulfovibrionales > Magnetobacteriaceae > Magnetobacterium > Magnetobacterium cryptolimnobacter. The sequence continues at coordinate 5,778 of NZ_JABXWD010000079.1, forward strand.
GTTCTCCTACGACTACAAGCACAACGAGGCCAATGGAGAAAACAACAACGACGGCGCCAACGACAACAACAGTTGGAACTGTGGCTGGGAAGGTCCCACTGAGGATGAGGGCATAAACGCCCTGCGCAAACGACAGATCAAAAACGCCCTTACCCTCCTGATGGTCAGCGCCGGCGTGCCCATGCTCCTGATGGGCGATGAGGTGGGTCGCACACAACACGGCAACAACAACACCTACTGCCACGACAGCGAACTCAACTGGCTCAACTGGGACATGTTAAAGACAAACAATGAACTATTCACATTTGCCAGGCACATCATCCACTTTAGACGTGCCCATCCCGTTCTGCGCATCCGGCACCACTTCCAGCACAAGGACTACGTTGGAAGCGGCTATCCCGATATCAGTTTCCACGGCACAAGGGCGTGGCGCTGTGACTGGTCTGCAACGAGCCGTGTCCTTGCGTTTATGCTCTGCGGCAAGCACGCCAAGCAGGGCGCCGTCAGAGACGACTACATCTATGTGGCAATGAACATGTTCTGGGAACACCTGGGCTTTGAGATACCGCACCTGCCTGATCCCATGAAGTGGCACGTAGCGGTCAATACCGGTATGCCCGCACCCCAGGACAGCAGTGAGCCGAGCAAAGAGCCTGTGCTTGGTGATCAACATAACTTTCTCGTCGGGCCACGCTCTATGGTTGTATTGGTAGGGAGATAAAGTATACATTTATGATTATAGCACGTTTCGATTGCGTGCGATACAAGAAGGAAAGGGGCGGCTCCGCCCCCCTTTAGAACCCCCTGCAAGGGGACCAGTCCTCCCTTTATGCCGGGGGTCGCTAACCCCTTGACCCCTTAAAAATGCCGTGTGTTTTGTATTTAATCCAATCGAAATCTGCTGTAAAAAATTAAGCCGATGTTTCTCTAATCTCCCTCCCCTTGTGGGAGGGGATCTCCCAAATTACTTATTCGCTTTGAGAAAGAGCCGGAACTTTCACTCTCTATGGGTATATTTTCTGATAATTTGAATCAGCTCTTTGGCGTTAATAGGTTTCGTGATATAGTCGTCCATTCCTGCCTCTATGCAACGCTCCCTGTCTCCTTTTAGTGCATGAGCGGTCATTGCAATAATGGGAATATTACGGGCGGTTTCAGTGGATTTTATCAGTTTTGTTGCTTCAAAACCGTCCATTTCCGGCATTTGCACGTCCATCAGGATCAAATCGAACATTACCTCGGAAACCAGAGCAATCGCTTTTTCACCATCCACTGCCTCCGTTACGGTATAGCCGTGATTTTTTAATATCGCTCCGGCAACCATCCGGTTTACCATGTTATCCTCAACAAGCAGGATGCGACACGAGGACTCTGTAACCTGAGGCGCTTGAGGTTTTGGCTGCATTCCGTCTGTTTTTCCAGGGTGCTTTGAAAGTACCTTCATGTTATTATCGCCGGAGACCTCTGGTGTGTTTTCGCTCAGGCCAAAGCCGACGGTAAAATGAAAGGTGCTGCCCTTACCCTCAGTGCTTTGCAACCACATTCTACCGCCCATAAGCGTGACCAACTGTTTTGTTATGGCAAGGCCCAGGCCGGTACCCCCATGTTTTCTTGTCGTTGAGCCGTCTGCCTGTGAGAAGCTCTCAAATATTTGGTCAAATTTAGAAGCCGGTATCCCTATGCCGCTATCCGTTACCGCAAAATGTAGTAATGTCGATTTATCATCCGTATTATCCGGCTGTAACTGCACCTCCACCAATATTTCACCTGTTGTGGTAAATTTAATCGCATTGCCCACTAAGTTAAAAAGTATCTGCCCAAGTCTGGCCGGGTCGCCTTTTAGTTTTAGAGGTACCCCCGGCTTTATGTGGTTTGAGAGTTCCAGTCCTTTCTTGTGTGCCTGAACTGAAAGTGGGGCACATATGTTTTCCACTAATTGTCGAAGGTCAAACTCCGTCTCCTCAAGCTCCAACTTACCCGCCTCAATCTTTGAAAGGTCCAGGATGCCGTTTATGAGCGCTAAAAGGGCATTGGCTGAGTTAAGCACCGCTTCGAGGTATTCCCTTTGCTGTGGCTGTAATTGCGTATCAAGGGTAAGTTCCGTCAATCCAATAATGGCATTCATCGGGGTGCGAATCTCATGACTCATATTGGCAAGAAATTGGCTCTTGGCAGAGTTGGCAGCAATGGAAGCCTCTTTTTCTGCGATTGCTTTTTCAATACTTCTTTTTGCGTTATCAATGGTTATAATGTCGTTGTATGTCCTTAGGGATAAGATCATTGCTATGTTAAACTTGTCTATTGTTAATTCTGTTTTTTCTATGTAATCATTGATATCGTAATTAACAATGACGTCCTGTTTTGGAGCCTGTCCTGGTTGACCTGTCCTTAGAATAATACGTACAAGGTTATTTTTCAGTTCTTCTCTGATATATTTTGTGGTATCGAGTCCGGAATGGCTTTCTTCCATCACGACGTCTAAAAGCATAACGGCAGTATCAGGATTTTCAGCAATGAGGCGTTTTGCCTCACCGCCGGAGTAGGCGCTTAAAAAGTCCAGAGACTTGCCGTCATAGACAAAATTATTCAACGCAAATCTCGTCATTGTGTGTACTTCCGGCTCATCGTCTACGATCATTACCTTCCACCTCTGGGTCGTCTCTGAGAGATCGCTTACACTGTCCCCCTGATAGAAGAAGCTGTCGTCATCATTATGGTCAATCATGCTTTCTCCAGTGCACTGACAGGGAAAGTGATTATAAATCGTGTCCCCTCTCCCTCAACACTTTTACACTCGATATGTCCACCAAAGGTCTGTGTCACTATATTATACACAATATGCAACCCAAGGCCGGTGCCGCCCGTCCCTCGCTGGGTTGTAAAAAAAGGCTCAAATACCCTCTTTAGATTCTCTGTAGACATACCTTTGCCGTCATCGCTATATTCTACAACAATTGTTCTTTCTTTATCTATGACCTCAATTGTTATATTGCCTTTGTCGTCAGGGTCATAGGCATGTATAAGAGAGTTCAGCAGGAGGTTTGTCATTATCTGAGCTAACGCCCCGGGATAACTATTCATCTCCAGGTCTTCTGGACAGTGTATTTCAATAGTATGAGGATGCCCCTTTAGCTTTGGCTTAAGGGTCATCAGTATTTCCTCTAAATAGCCTTTTATCTTAAATTTGCGCCTATCCTGTGTCAACTGGTCAGTAGATACCATTTTGAACCTTTTAATTAAATCGGCAGCGCGAAGAAGGTTTGTTAATATAACGGAACTACCCTCTCCAACCTCGTTAATGTATTGCTCAAGTTGCGTCTTATTAAGAGACTTGTTGTTGAAGGCAGCCATTATATCGCCGGTTGTTTTGACAATAGTCGAGGACAGGGTTATACCAATGCCTACAGGCGTATTTATTTCATGTGCCACACCCGCTACCAACTGCCCAAGTGATGCCATCTTTTCTGCTCGCACAAGCTGTGCCTGGCTTTGTTTGAGGTATTCATTGGTAGTCTCCAGCTTTTTAAGATGCATGTCTCGGGTCAGTTGAGTTTTTTTCAACTCTATTAACATATTATTAAAAGATTTTGCTAACACACCGATTTCATCTTTTGAGCTAATATCGGTTATTTGGGAATAATCCCCAACACTTATCATTTCTGTAAATGCAATAAATCTCTTCAGCGGATTGATTATGCTGTTGGTTATGTTGTTGGTTATAAACGTAAAAATAACTCCGCTAATACTTAACACTGTAATTAATATACCAACCGTGATGTATTTTATTTTATTTGCCTCCTTGTAGAACTCTGCATAGGGCACCACTATCAGTAATGACCAATTGACCTCTTCGATTGCAATAGAAACCACAACGCTGTCAATCCCTAAAACAGATGTCCTGTTTAGGTTTTTTGTTAACGATGCGGGGTTTAGGATTAAATCATTGTGATTAATCGCGTTGTCGATTAGTTTGCCTATCTTCTTATGATTACTGTCGGGATATATAATTGTTCTTTCATTGCTTAACAGTAAAAAAAAACCGGTTTCTCCCACCTCTACGCCTGACAGGACATCGGTGATATCAGAAAGGAGCACGCTGCCCTTTATAAATCCAACTATTTTATCACCAAAAAAACTATATTTTGGTAGAATAAAATCCAATGCAAGGTTGCCAAGTTCGGTATTGTTTTGCACGTCCGAGATAATAACCTTGACTGGTTCTGTCGTTATCTTTTTTAAAATGGAGGAATCTTTCATGTTGTTATCGCCTGTGGATACTTTTCCGTGTACAAGCTTCACCTCATCCACCACAGTTTCGGTAACATTTGTATAACTTAACACGGGAAATTCTTGTGAAAATCTGGCAAGATATTGCACAAGGACAGGTTCCTGGTATCTCTCTATATAAAAATCCACTTCCCTTCCCTCCAATATCCGTTGCAACATGAATGTTTTATTGGCAATAGCAGTAAGTATCCGAAACCTCATCATATTAGCCATAAATCGTAGATATTTTGTTTCGTCAACATTAACGTGGTCTGAGACAAAATAAATCCCGCTTGCCCCTATTGCTATTCCTACAAATAAAACCACACAAAAATGAGATATCAGTATCTTGCTTTTTATCGATAAGAACATTATTGCATCTTAACTGGGACAGTCCCGTTTTTAATCATAATTGTCTGAGCTTCTTTAGTAAAAAGAAAATCTACGAAATCTTTTGCAAGGCCGGTAAGCTCCCCTTTCCATACAAGCCCAAATGGTGCCATGAATTTATAGGTGCCGCTTTGAACATCCTTGATTGAAGGATAGAGGCCGTCTACTTTCAAAACTGTTAAACCGGAATTTACTGTCATAGAATATGGCCCATAACCAATGGTATTCTTATATCGGTTTAATATATCAATAGTTTTAGGCGTGGTATATACCGTTTTACCGGCAAGTTTTTTTATGTCCTTAAACCCTGCCATGTTTTGCTCCAGCACATTCCTTGCCGAGTCATCCTCTTGTCTGTTGACGACATATATCGGTTGCCTCTGACCGCCTAGTTCCTCCCATGAGGTGATTTTTCCAGAGAATATGTCTATAATTTGCTCCGTGCTAAGATTATCAGGTTTTTTGTCATATAGATTAGCTATAAAAACAACAGGGCTATATGCAAATTCCTTGTAGTTGAGGTTGTACGCTTTTTCCTTGTCTCTCAATTTACGTGCCGTTCTTCCCATAACGCACTTTCCCTCGGATGTAATTTTAACACCGCCAGTGGTACCGATACTATCAGGTATCTCAATATGTGCATCACGGTGGTTTTTTTCGTATGCCTTTGCCAAAATCCTCAGTAAATCCTGACTATCACCCGTCCCCTCTATTACGAGCGTTTCCACGGCCAGACAATTAGTGCCTATCCCCCAGATTATTAACAATGATAAAAATATACTTAGCAGCACTTGTTTCGTGACTACTCCTCTTGTTGGTTTCATACAAAACTCCTAAACTAATCATTTCTAAATCTTTTAGATGAAATAGGCTATCACATTTGAGGTTCTATAGTCAAGTTTTTTGCCTCAAGGGCCAGGGCAATCGCATTAGAGAATTTTATGACAGGTACTTATCTCAACTTTCGTAGTAAAAAAGTAGAGTTAGATTGTTTATCCATAAGGAATTTTATAGTAAATATATCTCTGTTTGTTGTATAATAGTATTACATTGAGTTAACACTAATCTTATAAGAAATGATACTAAGTTGCGTTCATATGAGTAATTTTCATATATGGGAAATTTGTTAGAGATGTAAGCCTCGTTGGGTCTTTTTCCAATTCATTTAAGGCCACGAAAAGCGTTTGCTCAAATTGGTATAGAGAACTGAATGCTATATTATGCAAATATTTCTCCCTAATTTCCTCCCAAATATGCTCAGTTGGATTTAGTTCTGGTGAATGAGCTGGCTGGTGTATAAGGCTGATAAGGTCTCTTGCCAATCCCTGCTGAGACGCTTTTGACATAACGGCAGAATCCGTGAAGCTAAATTGGGAACATGCCAATCTGGCAGAATCACAAAACGACTGTTGTTGGTTAACAGTTTCAGCCAGACGTACTGGTGGCGATAATCCCAGCCAATCCACATATCGCGTGCCTTGCACTTCCAAGCTGCTGCTGAAAAACTCAAAAGTGCTACCCAATCTTCTCTCCGAAGAGCAACATACCACAGCGTTTCGCCTATCTTGGGATATATC
>NZ_JABXWD010000790.1 GCF_019173545.1 Candidatus Magnetobacterium casense
CACGGCGACCGCATCATAAGGGTTACGGTGAGCATAGACGAGTGCGACAAGGAGCATTACGAGAAGATACGGCGTGGGTTGGATTGGGACGTGCTATGTGCTAACATGAAATACCTGTGGTCGAAGTGCCACAAGACTTTCCTGTTGTGGGTGCGATGCTGTGTGTTGCCGGAGAACAAGGCGCGACTGCCCCTTATCGGCAAGAAGTGGAAGGGCCATTGTTCCAGGTTCGCCACGATGCCAGAGGTTCCCCGTCCTGATACCGGCAGGATGGCTCCGGTCGGTGGGTATGTGTGTAGCGAGGAAACATTAAAGGTCATGTGCATTGCGTGGGATGGCACGATGGCGTTGTGCTGTTCCGATTGGATGCTGACCCAACCAATAGGCCACGCGAGGGACGGGATAGAGAAAGTGTGGTATGGCGATAAGCACCGCGACCTGATTGCGGGACGTAAGGACAACCCGATGTGCGGGGGTTGCCGATGAGGGTTGCGATAGTCCATTTGAATTGCTGTATAAGGGCGGTCAAACAGGCGCGAGCCTTAAAGACGCTTGGCCTTGATGTCAAGGCGTTCACCTTTAACGAGAAGGCATGGATGATGAAGCCGTGGGTTGAGACCGCGAGCATGGAGCAGGGCGAGCCATACAGCACTATGCTTGATATGGTTGCTGATTTCAAGCCCGACATTATACACGTCCACAACGAGCCAGACAAACCCGCCCTTGCCTGTATTGAGGGTGGCATTGCGCCTGTGATATGGGACTTGCACGATATGAGGTCGATGAGGATGAAGGAGGAAGGGCAGAAGGAGGCGCGGATAATAGAGGGTTGCGCGGGCCTTGTCCACGTATCCGAGCCTATACGTCAATACTGCCTGAACAGATACAAGCACAAGTGCCCGTCAATAGTGGTATGGTCGGCGGTCAACAGCGAGGATTATCAGCCCTTGCAGATAGAGGCAAAGGACATGAGCCTTGTATATCAAGGCGGGTATTACGGCGACGAGCAGAGCATAGGGCCACGGGGCGGGTATAGGTTGTTCGACG
>NZ_JABXWD010000791.1 GCF_019173545.1 Candidatus Magnetobacterium casense
CAACGAGTGAGCCTTCGTCATAGACGATCTCCATCGCTCGTCCGCCTAACACATAGGAGGGACGCACAATTATGGGATAGCCAATCCTTGCCGCAGAGACTCTGGCTTCCTCTACGGTCATGGCCGTGCCGCTGCGGGGCTGCCTCAGACCTAACTTGTGGATAAGCTCGCTGAAACGCCTCCTGTCCTCGGCCCTGTCAATGGCATCGGGGGAGGTGCCAAGTATCCGCACGCCCTCGCGCTCAAGCGGGACGGCCAACTTCAGCGGCGTCTGTCCGCCAAACTGGACGATTACACCCTCCGGACGCTCAAGCTCTATGATGGCCAGCACGTCTTCAATCGTCAATGGCTCAAAGTACAGACGGTCGGAGGTGTCGTAGTCGGTGCTGACCGTTTCCGGGTTGCAGTTGACCATGATGGTTTCATACCCCAACTCCCTGAGGGCGTAGACGGCATGGACACAACAGTAGTCGAACTCTATGCCCTGACCAATCCTGTTTGGCCCCGAGCCAAGGATCACGACCTTCCTGCGTTGCGTGGGATTGGCCTCACACTGGGCCAATGGCTGCGTCTGACCGTCATCCGTGAGTCGGTAAAACGGTCGCTCATACGTCGAGTACAGATACGGCGTGACCGCCCTGAACTCAGCCGCACAGGTGTCAACCATCTTGTAGACGGGTGTGATTGCATGTAGCCTGCGGTAATCCCTGACCATCTTTTCAGTTGTAGTTTCGCCAAAGAGAAAGGCAAGTCTCTTGTCGGAAAAGCCATACTCCTTGGCCCTCCTCACAAGCGTTCGACCTGCATCTTCATCCTTGAATTTCAACTTGGTTTTGGTGTAGTCAGGTAGTATTTCAATGTATCTAAGCTCTTCCAGCTCCATCTTTACGATGTCAAGGATGTTGTTTAAGAACCACGGGTCTATATTCGTTATCTCATAGAGTTGTTCAACCGTCATTCCCTGACGGAGGGCATCGGCCACATACCAGAGCCTTTCGCTGTTGGGCGTCTTTAGTTTGAGTGAGGAGTAGAGCGGATGCA
>NZ_JABXWD010000792.1 GCF_019173545.1 Candidatus Magnetobacterium casense
CAAGAAACACTGGCCAGATGTGCCAATAGTAGAGGATATTAGGGATGTCGAGCGTATCAAGGAAGTTGTTACCAACGCCACAGGTGGACGACTCCAAGAATGTGAACTGTGCCGGCAACAGGCGAATGACCCTAGCGAAGCACGTCAGATTGTTGCCAACGGCAAGCAGCCGGGATTGGAAAGGGGGGAGCGGAACAGTAGTCAGCAAGAATGGGAAGGTGGCGAGAGTGAGCAACACAACGGGAACACGGTGGGGTGTGCGGTTGGATGCCCTAGTGGAAGCGGAAGAGAAGGGGATGGTGGTAGAAGGGGAAACCGCCCCGAATCTTCAACCATCCTTATTACCGCCGGATTCCCTTGCCAGCCTTTCAGTGTTGCCGGGAAGCAACTCAGCCAGGCAGATGACCGCTACCTCTGGCCTCAAACTATCGCAGTTATTAAAGAAGTCAAACCCCAGTGGGTATTGCTTGAAAATGTTACTGGAATCATCAACCTGGCACTCGACACTGTGCTATCTGACCTGGAAGGTGCGGGTTACGCCACAGAAACGCTTGTTATTCCAGCTTGCGCCGTCAATGCCTGGCATAGACGAGACAGAGTTTGGATTGTGGCCAACCAGTTCAGCGAGGGATTGGAAAAGTGGGCAAAACAAGAATTGTTGGAGCAATGCGAGACCGTTGAACGAGATAGTCTTATTGCCAACCCCCGAAGCACAGAACCAAGGGGGCTACCAAATAAGCAACGGCAAGAAAATGCCGCGATTGGGGGCGGTAGTCAAAATGTGGCCGACACCACAAACAGGGGCGCACAACGAAGCAGCACACAATGCAATGTCGGGGGATTGGAAAACGAAGTTCTGCGAAGTTGCTGGAATCCCGACTACTGGGCAGTTGAACCCGAATTGGGTCGAGTGGCTCATGGGGTTCCCCACAGGGTGGACCGACTTAAATGCCTCGGAAATGCCATAGTACCCCAGGTGGCTTATGAGATTATTAAGGTGATCATCGGAATTGACGAGGGGATTCCACAAAATACCTATAC
>NZ_JABXWD010000793.1 GCF_019173545.1 Candidatus Magnetobacterium casense
TGGTCTTCAGCGGCTACTACCAAAACCCACAGGAGACGGCAAAGGTGTTCACCGATGATTGGTTTCACACCGGTGATGTGGGCTATGTCGATGATGAGGGCTATCTCTACATAACGGGCAGGGAAAAGGACGTCATCGTCCTAAGCTCCGGTAAAAACGTCTATCCCGAAGACGTCGAACGACGCTATGCCGCCATCCCGATAGTGAAGGAGATATGCGTCTTTAGCAAGGACACAAAGACACTGCGCGCCATCATCGTACCGGACATCGATGCGGCCAAAGAACTGCAAATCGTAAACATCAATGAGTATCTGAGGTGGGAGACAAACAGGATATCACAGCACCTGCCACCCTACATGAGACTCAGCGGGTTTGCGTTGAGCACGGAGCCACTGCCAAAGACACGCCTCGGTAAACTGAGGCGCTTCCTCGTTGCAGACATGGTTGATGCCAAAAAAACGACAACCACCCAACCACAAAGACCCGCAGACATCCTGAGCGTAAGGGTCATGGAGGTCGTCAAACGGCTCGGTGAACTTGAGGATATGCCTTCCGTTACTGACAACGTGGAGTTAGACCTCGGATTTGATTCCCTTAAGCGTTTGGAGCTTGTTGCCGCATTGGAGAGCCAGTTTCAGATACATATCTCCGACGATGTGGCCACCAACCTGCACACGGTTGGGGAGTTGATTGACGGCGTCAGGGGTTGCATCGAGGCAGGCGCAGGCGATTCAGATATAACAGACAGGTTCGCCACCGATGCTACCGAAGAATTTGACAAGGGTGCAATCAGCTTTAAGGACGTCTTGAGCAAACCCCCACTTGAATCGGACATCGCTGCCCTGGGTCTCAGGGACAGGCGTTCACCATCGGCCACCATCGGGTTGAGGTCTCTGAGGCTGTTCTTTCGCTCCGTCTATGGGGCAAGACTCAAGGGCCTGGACAACCTCATCCCCCCGCCCTACATACTGTGTCCAAACCACGTCAGCTATCTTGATGCCTTTGTAGTGGCTGCCATGCTGCCGTCAGAGGTGTTTGACA
>NZ_JABXWD010000794.1 GCF_019173545.1 Candidatus Magnetobacterium casense
GATAGGTGCGCCTTATTGCGGCAGTCATACCAAACACGCCCGCATTTCTGCCTTCGCACAGGACGTCAACAGAGGCTTCGGGAAATGTCTGCTTTACATGGTCAATGCCAGGCAGCAGCAGGACGGCGTCTCCGATACCACCAGGACGTATAAACAATATGTTCCGTATCTTGGTTGACTTCCACCTGCGTCCACCTGCAAGTATGCGGGTCAGAGGCACCAGAGGTCTGCCAATTGCCGCATCAAGCCTCTTTAGAACTTCCGTCTTATTCATAGTCATCATCTCCTTGTAGTCTGCTGATCGTAAGAGATAAAGAAGGAGGGCGGCTCCGCCCCCTCCTCAGACCTCCCCCGCAAGGGGACCAGTCCCCTTGACCCCATTATTCTTAACCCTAATGTTTTAAACATTTATGCTCCGTTATTTAACAATTTCGTAAAATTCTCTAATGCGATAGCCCTAACCATTTTACAAAAGTCAGCAGAAACAACTACAATATGATAACAATGACAGAGGTTAATTACAAGGACTGAGGGCTATGAATATTAAACAGATGAGACGTATAGACTACTACGTTGGAGGTGGCATATGCCTGTTGTTACAGGTATATGAAGGTATCAGGAGGATATTTGGGCACAACAGGGGCAAGGAACTCACGGAGATAAAGACCGTCCTGGTGACAAAGTATCTGGGTATGGGTAGTATACTGCTTGCAACGCCAATGCTCAGGGGACTGAGGCGACGCTATCCGCAGGCCCGAATAGTGTTTCTGACCTTTAAGGGTAACGATGCCCTGGCCAGGTTAATTGACCTCATAGACGAGGTTGACTCCTTCAATACGGATACGATATTTACGTTTATATGGGATATTCAACGTCTGTTGCGCAAGAACATGCAGCGGCGCTATGATGTAGTGTTTGATCTGGAGTTTTTTGCGCGGTTTTCGACAATCGTATCGTACCTCTCTGGTGCGGCCATCAGGGTTGGCTATCACCTGCCAAAATTGTGGCGAGGCAATCTGCTGACTCATCGGATATACTAC
>NZ_JABXWD010000795.1 GCF_019173545.1 Candidatus Magnetobacterium casense
AAATACAACGCACGGCCAACCACCGTTGACGGGCTGCACTTCGACTCCAAGCGGGAGGCACTCCGCTACATGGAACTCAGGGTCATGCAGGATGGAGGCGCAATATCATCATTAACTATCCATGTGGTTTGACCAAGCAATATCGTCGGGACTTTCAAGAAGTCCTGGCGATATTTTATAATAGATACCCCACTTCAGCTTTTCCAGTCGTACTTCTTTGGTATCGTTTTCCATCTTTTCCTCTTTTCTGTGTCAAGCACTAACACGCAAATATACCGCCAAAGTTGACGCCTGAGAAAACACCCATGGCGTATGTTCGCCGCAAATCGAGCACCATAAATCGCCGGAATAGATACGGTGGTTGCGGCTCTGGACGTACGTCACCCAATATCCGTTATGCTTCCGGCGTCTGATGGTTCCCAGGATGCCGTTGCACTTGTGGCACCGCAGGTACTTTGTCCCGTCAAGGTATTCGGCTGGTTGCTCCAAGTTCACCTCCTCATATACACACGTAATCGATAACCTTCGGGCACCGCGTACACCGCCAGTATCCCACCACGTACTGCCCCTCTTCGATGATGATGACATCGCCCCGGTGATGGATGCCGATACGACAAAGGATGCGTCCGATTAGGGCAAGCACGTCTCACCTCACAATTCTAAAATCTATCCCAGGATATTTGAACAGCATCAGCTTGTGCTTCAGTTGGAACGCCTGGGTTGTAATACCCTTGACATCTTCAACCACGAAGTCGAGCTCTGGGTTAACCAGGTAGCTGAAGTCCGCTTCGTAGGTGATTGCCCGGTGCCTCTTGCCGCGTCCGTCCGTGAACGCGGGTTGCAGCTCGAACACCGGATGGATGACGAGGGACGATATTGCGCCTCCGTCCTGCATGACCTTGAGCTCCATGTAGCGGAGTGCCTCCCGCTTGGAGTCGAAGTGCAGCCCGTCAACGGTGGTTGGTTGTGCGTTGTATTTGCTCATGATTTGTACTCCTCAAAGGGTATGTGTTCCAGCCATCGCAACCTAGACCAAT
>NZ_JABXWD010000796.1 GCF_019173545.1 Candidatus Magnetobacterium casense
ACGAGTGCCGATGGCGAACCGCTGAACAATAACCCCAGAACGCAGATGAACACAAAAGCCGCTTTCCATTTCTGATCATCGATCAAATGCAATCCGGCTACCATCCCCAATGCTATGACAGCATATCCTAACGCATAGTTGTACCGATCAATTAATCCCCCGTTGCGAATATCCATACCATTTGACCAGTTGGAGAAATACGCTGCCGTTATTATCACGCTGAGCGATTGAATTACCGCCAGCGCAACCATCGGCCAGAGTAGTTTTAACCCGAATCTCTGGCCTAAATACAGCATGGAACATCCAACGGCTGTGATAAATATTGCATTGGTGTAGTTCGCGTCTATCAGGCATCGAATCCAGATAAACAACAGAATAATGGCCAGTGGCGCGTACAGCCATGCCCATGCGATGTGTTTGTGCCGGAACCACAGGACGGCTGCCGTAACCGTCACTATGGCCCCGGCTAAAATGGGGGGATAGAGGAAGTAGAGGGTTGAGTTATAAGCCCACTTTGAGGTAAACGTGAATAGTACGGCAACTAATCCGATCAACCATGCCATTTTAACACCCGCACGAATGCATCGCTGCAAACAATGCCAGCAGTAGAAATGTGGCTATCATTGCTAATATGGCATTCATGATACCTGTTTCCCCGGTTTCAATTCAGTCATTTGGGCCACCCGCGCCACATGGAATTGGTGGCCCATTTTCTCAAGCTCATGCCGCAATGTCGGCATTATCGGATTGCGGATACATCGCATCGGCTTTCCGCACCTCGTGCACCGAATCTCGTGCCGGGTCATTCCGGGCAATACGACTGATTCTGGCTTATGGTTCGAGCTACATGCCCAGAGATAGGATTCCAGCATTTGGAAACTCTTTTCATTGATATCAATCTGGCATATCGGAGGGTCATCGCGGTAATCGTACCCGAACCTGATCACGGAATTGTAATACTTGGCCTGCAATAGCATCACCTCCAGTACAGTGCCGTCTCTGAGCACATCATGAGCTTTCGGGTTTAGAAACA
>NZ_JABXWD010000797.1 GCF_019173545.1 Candidatus Magnetobacterium casense
TCCCAGTTGGATGCGTCCCTTTATAGTTGCAGGGTTGAGTGCCCTGATGGTGAGTTTTTTATGGCTTAAGACCAGTTGAAGGGCAAAGGATGGCAACAGTCTGTCCTTGTAGGTAACGAGCAGGTGTTCTCTGCGAAGGATGCCGTCTCTGTCGGATGTTGTGTTGTCGTGACCCAGTGCCAGTGCGGCGCTGGAGAGCCTGGCCTCGGGGGTGTGTAGGACCCGTGCAGTGTTAAACCTACCTCCAGGCAAGGACGCAACGGAGTTTTTGTGTAACGGTTCCGTTAGTTTACCTATAGTGTCAACAGTTTTCTCCTCTGGGAGGTGCGAGTCAAAGGAGATATGAACGGGCAGTACGACGTTACCCGCAGACTGGATAGCGTTGGCCATGTTGGCGCCTTGGCTGAACTCCTTCAGGATATTGCTTAACTCCGTGGCGAGTTTGTCGGTTGAAGAGGTTGTGTGTTTTTCAAGTCTTGTCTGCAGGTCCTTAATGGCGGAGAGTTTTTCACTTTCGCCCTCGTCCTTGTAGAATATGGTGATACCGATGACAGATGCACCGGCTGTCTTGAGCTTGTTGATAGCCTCGACCATGATAGAGCGTTGTGGTGGCCAGTGCCCCAGCCTTTCTATGCTCTCGTCGTTGATAGCAACGATGGCAATGTTGTCTGGGGATTTTTTATGTCGCAAACCTTCTCTGAAGTCGTAGTTGACGTACTCCAGGTATCTGAAGGGGTACCATTGCACCAGGAAAACAATCATCGTCAGCAGCGAAATCACAGCCCCAACACCCCAGTTGGGTATCTTTATCGGATATTTATTCATCGATACAAACAGTCTCAACATCAATTATATACAAACCCCTTGCAACTTTTCAATAGCCCCCCCAGCAGGGCAATTGCATTAGAAATGAGTATGAATTGTTAATAGCTTACCTTTGTTTAAAAACAAGCCTGCGCAGGAAAGGGTCAAGGGGGCTGGCCCCCTTGCAGGGGGTTCTGAAGGGGGGCGGAGCCGCCCCTTTTTTT
>NZ_JABXWD010000798.1 GCF_019173545.1 Candidatus Magnetobacterium casense
CAGGAGGTGCAAGTTGGAGTTATGGCGCTTCCTAGCATTGTCACTTTGCAGAATTTGGTAAACAACCGTGATCGCCGTAATCCGCAGGCAGATTATCTGGTGAAAGCGCCGGTGCCTGCTTTTGTGGCTGTAACGTTGACGGTGCAATACAAGGCAGACACGGAAGCTCCTGATGCTGCTGTGATTAAACAAGCAATCGTGAATCGAATCAATGGATTGGGTTTTGAAGTTGGAAAGCTTCCAGCCAGCATGATTTACGACGCTGCGCACAATGCGAGTTCCGAACTTGATGCATTGGTTGTGGCGCCAATTGACATGCTTTGTCAGATTCGAAGACCGGATGGCAGTTTGATTGTTTTGCGTGATGGGAATAAGATCGAAATACCGAACGAGCCGGAATTTGGAGTCTCTTCGAGGACGACGGTGTTTTATGCAGACATTGATGATGTTGACGTGTCTGTTGAACCCATACCTGCGCTGCCTGCATAAAATAGGCGCGTGCGCCTGAATCTTCTGAGGAGAGTGTAGTGGCCGACTTACCTGGATATCCTGAAAACGATCTGACACAGGGACGTGACTTGTTGATCAAGTTGGGTTCCTTTTGGTCAGAAATTTTCGGTGACCGGGAAATTTTGCAATCGCATTTGCATTCATCGGCTCAGGAGCAAGCTCAAGTTCATCTGACTTTTCTGGAAGCTGTTGCTTCTGTCTCCCGTTTCACGGTGCCTGTCTTTCACAAGGAAGACTGGTATTTGCTCACGTTCAAGCGTAGCGATGCAGATGCAACAGCAAGCGTGTATAAAGCAGGAGATCTTGTATACGGTCTACAACCAGGCACCGTTACAGGTCGTCCGGCCGGCTTTATGCAAACTTACGGCGGTACCGATCGACCAGATCAAGTGCGACTGGTGTTGCCTTCAACCCTGGTTGACGCGCCGGTTACGATTCAAAATCTTGTTCTCAGTCCGAGTCGCGTGTTGATTAAGGACATTGATTACGATATTGAGACTCGTGTTGGCAGCC
>NZ_JABXWD010000799.1 GCF_019173545.1 Candidatus Magnetobacterium casense
TGTCGCTTGAAAACAGCACCCCGTCCTTGGTATCAAACGTGACAAACGCCCCCGGAAAGTGCAGATACGGTGTGTATACAAATTGAAGCAGTCTGCCTCCAATGTCCAGATTCCAGTCGTGTTCCTCCACCAGCCAGAACGGGGTTTTAAGGTCGTAATGTTTAAGCAGTGCAACCGCACGCCAATGTGACACGATGACGGCATCGGTGCGGCTGATCAGTTTATCAATGTCCGGTAATACTGCCGTTATGTCGGGGTCCTGGTGGTGGCAGATAAAGTAGCGTATATTCTTAAAGGGGATAACCTCTTCAATTTTCTGTAAGGTCTGTTTAAAGGTCAGATGTGAGCCGGGATCAATGAGCACCGACTGGTCTGCGTTCTCTATGAGGTAGGGGTGGCATTGAAATGTATCGCCATCCAGATAGTGCCCTACCCACCATACTCTGTCGGCTATCTGTATCGCATGGCTATAATGTTCGGCGCCCAGGTTTAGCATTTCGTCGTAAGTCATAGTCCTGTTCAAAGTCCTCCCTGTTTGTTATCAGCTCTGTGTTTGTGGCTGTCTTACCCCCTATTATAGCAGATTTCTGGTTGACCCCCTGTTTTCTTTTTTTTTGCCACGGTCAAATACGATAGCCCTGTCTCTGCCCCTTCTTTTTCCATGCCCCGTCGGTGTATAATAAATGACAATGGAAATATCTCCCGATATTATAGCCAGGGCCAAAGAGGTCATGGCCGTGGTGCTGGACGTAGACGGCGTGCTCACAGATGGCAGCATTGTCCTGGATGCCCGTGCAGAAGAGATCAAGGCCTTCAACGTCAGAGACGGACAAGGTATCAAGATGCTCCAGAAGGCGGGCATTGTCGTGTGCATAATATCAGGCAGGTCATCCAGGGCCGTTGAGAGTCGGGCATCAGAGCTTGGAATAACGGAGTGCTTCCTGGGGTGTGACCAAAAAGGCGGCGTCTACCAAAAGTTCAAGGCCAGATACCAGCTCAGGGATGAGGAGGTTGCCTGCAT
>NZ_JABXWD010000008.1 GCF_019173545.1 Candidatus Magnetobacterium casense
TGGTGGAGTCAGGGTTGTTATTAATTAGGCGGTTGATTTTTTTAACGATTGTTGCCTGCATCGCTTTGCCGTGTGCGGGATTGAAGGCAGCGGCATTTGCAGAGAACTCAACGAAGGACCGACTCATGCAGGGAGATAAAAACGTCCCGCTGATAATCACAAGCAAAAATCTCGTTGCCGATACGAAGAAAAAGACGGCCATCTTTACCGGTTCGGTCAAGGCGGTAAAGGGTGAGGCAACATTTTACGCCGACAAGATGGTGGTGTACTACTCCGATGGCGAAAAGAAAGTTGACCGCATAGACGCCACCGGCAACATAAAGCTCGTAAAGGATGACAGCATCATAACGTCCGAAAGGGCCGTCTACTCAGCCGGGGATGAGAGCGTAGTATTCACCGGAAATCCCGAGGCCAGGGATAGCAAAAACCTCATCACTGGGACAAAGATGACCTACTTTCTCAAGGAAGAATACTCCGTAGTTGAAAACAGCAGCGTCTACATAAGAGACAAGGATAAATGAACTTGGTGTAAATGCTGTCCTATTTTCACGGTAACATAGATGGACAAAAGTTTTTATGTAATATAAACTCAGAATTAAGCATTATGGGGTCAAGGGGACTTCTTCGTGCCCGGGGCGGGTGCGACCCGCTGCGAAAAGATTGCGCCTCGCCCCTCCCCTTGTGGGTGGGTCTGAGGGAGGGGTCGGCGCCCCCCGGCATAAAAGGGGCAAAGCCCTCCCTTTTTTCTTTCTTAATGCAAAATGGGATTGCACTGATTGGCGGTTGACTTGGCAGTTGACAACAGATTCATGCTTGTGATACAGTAAGGTGGTTGTTTGATTTTTTGATATATATAGCAAAGGGGTGTAGGTATAGATTATGAAATTTGCTCCGGAAGGGATACCGTTTTTCATGGCCGCATTGATCCTGACTATTGTAGTGTACTGGTTTACACGGCACTGGATTACGGGTTTGCCGGTGATTATACTGTTTTTTATGTTTTTCTTCTTTCGCGACCCCGACCGTGTCACCCCCTCACAAGCAGATGTCATCATAGCCCCGGCAGACGGCAAGGTCATAGTGATAAAGCAGACATTTGAAAAGGACTACCTCAAGCGTGATGTGCAGCAGTTTAGCATCTTCATGTCTCCGCTCAATGTGCATGTAAACCGTGCCCCTTTTGACGGCGCCGTTGTCAGCGTCAAACACACCAGCGGGAGCTTTCACAAGGCGTACCTGGATGAGGCCTCCAGCAATAACGAAAACATCGCCATGGTCATGGCCACGCCCATGGGCGACATCCTGCTCAGACAGGTGGCAGGCTCCGTGGCACGCAGGGCCGTGTGTCGCGTCAACCCCGGCGACGTCCTCAAAAAAGGACAACGCTTTGGCATCATCAAGTTCAGCTCCAGGGTGGACCTCTATCTGCCTCTGGAGGCACAGATTACGGCACAGGTGGGCGATAAACTCAAGGCCGGTGAGACCGTCATTGGCCGCTGGAGTGCTGCAGCCGACCCTACGAAAGACAATCAAGGCCAACCCTCAATCCAAGCTCCAGGCCAAATCCCACAACGAACGCCGTCATGAAAAAAGGCGTCTACATCCTGCCCAACGCCCTCACACTCTGTGGCATGTGCTGTGGCTTCTACGCCATCGTGGCCTCCATGAGGGGACAGTACGTCGATGCCGGAACTGCTATAATCATTGCGAATATATTTGACGGTCTCGATGGCTGGGTCGCCAGACTGACAAACAGTGCGTCGAAGTTTGGCATAGAGCTTGACTCGTTGTCAGACCTCGTGGCGTTTGGCGTGGCCCCGGCAGTGGTGGCCTATGACTGGGCACTAAAGCCCCTGGGACGGATCGGGTGGGCCGTGGCATTTCTCTATGTCTGTTGCGGGGCGCTGAGGCTTGCCAGATACAACGTCCAGATGGTCTCAACGGAAAAAAAGTACTTCACCGGTATGCCAATACCTGCCGCAGCTACAATACTGGTAACTTTTATCATCTTCCACGAATACCACTTTGAAAGGGCAAATGTCAACAGCATCATGGTTGCGGTTATTACATTTGTGCTGTCGATCTTTATGATAAGCACGCTCAGGTTTCACGGTCTCAAGGAGCTTGACCTCAAAAAGAGAAAGCCGTTTCCGTTTCTGGTGCTGTTGATAATCATGATCACCATTATTATAATGAATCCGCCGGTTACGTTGTTTGTATTTGGCTTTCTGTATATGTTTATTGGTATAATAGAGAATATATATCTGCTGTATACCCGTAAAAAGCGGGCAGTGAATCTAATAACGAAAGGTGATAACAGACAATGAGACACGTCAGGGTCTTTGACACTACCCTCAGGGATGGCGAACAATCCCCCGGGGCAAGCATGAACTTGAAACAAAAACTCCAGATTGCCAGACAACTGGCCAATCTCAAGGTCGATATCATAGAGGCCGGTTTCCCCATAACCTCCCAGGGGGACTTTGAGGCCGTCAAGGTCATCGCCGAAGAACTGGATACCGTCACGGTGGCCGGCCTTGCACGGGCACGCTTTGAAGACATAGACAGGGTGGCAGAGGCCATTAGAAACGCCAAAAGAACCGGCAGAATACACATAGTCATAGCAACGTCGGATATTCATCTCAAGTTTAAACTAAAGATGACCCGTGACGAAGTACTGGACTCCGCCATCAGGGCCGTAAGACACGCCCGTCAGTACACCGATGACATAGAGTTCTCCGCCGAAGACGCCACGCGCTCAGACTGGGATTTCCTGTGCAGGGTCACCGAGGACGTCATAAATGCCGGAGCTACAACGGTCAACATCCCTGACACGGTGGGTTATACGACCCCATTTGAGTACGGCGAACTTATCGAGTATCTGATGAACCGTGTCCCAAACATAGATAAATGTACCGTCTCTGTCCACTGCCACAACGACCTGGGCCTGGCCGTGGCCAACTCCCTGGCAGCCATATACAAGGGGGCCGGGCAGGTGGAGTGTACCATAAACGGTATCGGCGAACGGGCCGGCAATGCCTCCCTGGAGGAGATCGTCATGGCCCTCAAGACACGTCCCAAACTATTCATGGCCGACACCAATGTCCTCACTCGGGAGATTTACAATACCAGTCTGATGGTATCCAAAAATACCGGCATGATCGTACAACCCAACAAGGCAATAGTTGGCGATAACGCCTTTGCCCATGAGTCCGGCATACACCAGGATGGATTCCTCAAGGAACGTTCTACGTATGAGATACTCAGACCCGAGGACGTCGGCATCCCGGGCAGCAAGCTCGTCCTGGGTAAACACTCCGGCAGACACGCCTTTAAGGACAGATTGAGACAACTGGGCTTCTTCCACCTGACGGATGATGAACTCAATCAAACCTTTGAACGCTTCAAGGCACTGGCAGACCAAAAAAAGTGCATCTTTGATGAAGATATCGCAGCGCTGATCAACGAAGAAATAGCAAAAGCAGACCATGTCTACAACCTTGTCTCTCTGCGTGTGACGTGTGGCACGGAGGATAAGCCCCTTGCGCAGATAGTCATAACGAAACTCGGCCAGGAGCTTAAAACCGAAAGCACCGGAGACGGCCCCGTGGACGCCACCTACAACGCCATAGTTCACCTGACTCAGACAAAGAGTCAACTGGCCAAGTACGAGGTCAAGGGCATTACCGGTGGCACGGATGCCCTCGCCGATGTCTTTGTCACACTCGAGGAGGGAGGCAGGACGGTCAGAGGGGCCGGCTCGGATACGGACACCATCGTGGCCTCGGCAAAGGCATACCTGGACGCTATCAATAAACTCGAAGGCAAACACAGAATCATACGACAAGGCGTCTGAAATCAAGACCGGTCGTAATTTCATATACCCCAAGACAAAGAAAGAAAGGGGCGGCTCCGCCCCCCTTCAGAACCCCCTGCAAGGGGGCCAGCCCCCTTGACCCCTTCTTATCGTGTTGACATTGGGTTGATTATACACAACATTTCAATTGTATAGCTGAACTATTACAAAAAAACACTAACAGGTAAGTCAAGTTATTGACATAAACGACAATTATTCCCACCCTCTGTCCATTCTCAAAAATTCCCCTGGGCTTAATATAAAAATGCCCTCATATTGAGGAAAAGGGAAATGTTTACGATTACCAGTTATAAGCACATCGACCTTAGCCGTAAGGGCTGTAGTAAGGTAGACCTCGTCGTCGTTATCAATTAGACTAACATTAAAAGGCAATGGATCAATTAAAGTCGCAATCATTAGAAGTTCTGTGACTATTTCTTTGAGCTTTTCTGTAACCTCTGCATTTAATTTAAACCTTGGAATAACCCTTTGGTATTCTGATATAATTCCTGGAGATAGAATAAGTTCGTGATGTAAAATGACCTCATCAACTAAATCACGGCACACACCAGAATTAAGTCCAGCGGAGATTATAACGTTACAATCAAGAACAACCTTCATGAAAAAAATTATCGGTCAGGCATGGCTTGCAAGTTCTTTATTTTTTTCTTCCCTGGCTTGTTTAATTTGTTCGTTGACAATTTCCATAACTTGCTCTTCTGGTAGATTGGCATAAGGGTTCTGAGAGATTTCGTCATAAATCTCGTGGAGTTTTTCGACGACCTGTTTCCTCCTGATTGCTATCTCCACCGGACGAACTATGACCCCTTCTTCGTTTTCGACTACCTCAAGAAAATCACCCTCCTGTATATTGAAACGCTTACGAAACTCAGTCGGCAAGGTAATCTGGAAGTTTCTGTTAACCTTGCTTAATGTTGTGGTTTCCTTGTTCATAAATATTATTATACATGCGTTGACTGTTGAAAGGCAAGTATACTGTATCTTCTTTATATTTCATGGTAGCAAAAGAAAGAAGGGGAGCGGCTCCGCCCTCCCCTCAGACCCCTCCTGCAAGGGGACCAGTCCCCTTGACCCCTTCTTAACCTTAGTTTACAGTGGATTGATTATACACAACTTCCAAACTATTACGTTTAATAAAAAAACACTAACAGATAAGTCAAGTTATTGACATAAACGTAAAAATATATTTACAATAATATTGATCAAAAATGGAGCAGACAAAAGACAGGTATTATATCAATAAACTCCTTGGGCAATCGCCTCAGATGAAACAGTTGTATGCTACGATAGAGAAGGTTACGAACTCGGACTCTACGGTGCTCATCTGCGGAGAGAGCGGTACTGGCAAGGAGCTTGTGGCAAAGGCGATCCACTACTGTAGCAACCGTGCTGAGAGACCGTTTGTCCCCGTAAACTGCGGAGCTATCCCCAGCGAACTGCTGGAGTCCGAGCTGTTTGGCCATGAAAAAGGCGCCTTCACCGGGGCAATCAATACCCGCAAGGGACGCTTTGAACTTGCCGACAGCGGCACCATCCTGCTTGATGAGATCGGGGAACTGCACCCGACCCTCCAGGTGAAGCTGTTGCGGATCATCCAGGAGCGTGAATTCGAGCGTGTGGGCGGAATAAAAACCACCAAGGTAGACGTCAGGATACTGGCCGCCACAAACAAGAACCTTGAGGTTGCAACCAAAAACGGCGACTTCCGTGAAGACCTCTTCTACCGCCTCAACGTGATTCCGGTTTTTTTGCCGCCGCTGCGACAGAGAAAGGATGACCTCCCCCTGCTGATAGAGCACTTTATGACGGGCTTTTGTAGCAAGCAATGCAAAGAGCCATTAAAGATAACCTCGGAGGTAATGAACCTCATGATGAAATATCACTGGCCGGGAAACGTCAGGGAACTTGAAACACTCATAGAGCGGTGCGTCATCCTCGACGACACCGGAGTGGTTGATGTCAAAGACCTGCCCGAGCGATTCCTCCAGTCAAAGCCGCCTCAGACCACCACTGCGGAGTCTCTGATGCAACTGCCCCTGGAAGGCATAGACCTCAACGCCATCCTGGACGAAATCGAAAACAACTTCATTACTCAGGCCCTGCAGCGTGCCGGTGGCGTAAAGAGCAAGGCAGCCGGAATGCTCGGCCTTAACAGAACCACTTTCCTGGAGAAACTCAAAAAGCGCCGAATCGAATTCAAAGACAAAGACCTCTTTAGCACATAAATGCCCTCTTGATTAAATCGATGGCTGAACAGATCAAAGCTCCCAAGAAATACAAGCGCAGTGGCACGAAGACGAGCTCCTTCGGAACACCGGGCAGGGTGAACCATGATTCTTCGGGGTTCTACAACAGCAAGCTATATGGAGACAAGCAAATCTCCGAACCAGTCAGTGTTATTGAAAATCAGATCGTACCGGCACAGCTTGACAAGATATATTGCAAATCGAGCGAAACGATGGATGAAATCCCCGACGGCAGTGTGCATCTGATGGTTACTTCACCACCGTATAATGTGAAAAAAACAATACGATGAAGACCTGTCCCTTGAACAATACAGGGCGTTATTAAAAAGAGTGTTCCGTGAGACATACAAAAAACTGGTAACAGGCGGCAGGGCATGTATCAATGTTGCCAACCTGGGGAGAAAGCCCTATATCCCCCTGCACTGTTATATCATTGAGGATATGCTCGACATAGGTTTCCTGATGAGGGGCGAAATCATCTGGAATAAGGCCTCAAGTGCAAGTCCTTCAACGGCCTGGGGTAGTTGGCTCTCTGCCGCTAACCCCGTATTGAGAGACGTTCACGAGTATATCTTGATTTTTTCGAAGGAATCGTTTTCAAGGCAAAGAGCGAATAAGCAAAATACCATCGCTAAGGAAGAATTCCTGGAGTTGACCAAAAGCCTCTGGACATTCCCCGCCGTCTCTGCAAGGAGCATCGGACACCCGGCCCCGTTCCCCGAAGAACTGCCACACAGACTGATTCAACTGTATACCTTCAGCAAAGATGTAGTCCTTGACCCGTTCTGCGGCAGCGGTACAGCATGTATTGCCGCACTGAAAAATGACCGACACTATATCGGATACGACATAGAACCTGCCTATGTGAAACTAGCAAACCAAAGAATCAATAAATGGACATGGGGTTAAGTATGATGGGGTCAAGGGGGCTGGCCCCCTTGCAGGAGGGGTCTGAGGGGAGGGCGGAGCCGCTCCCCTTCTTTCTCTTTGTGTCAGAGGATTGACACCTGACGGAAAATTTTTCCCGTTAATAAGCCGTATAATTGATGCACGAATATGGCATGGTTTTTGAATCTAACGAAACGAGGATAACTATAATGAGGATAACGATAAATTGAGGATGGCTAAAATGAAGAGACACAGACTATTATCACTGCTTTTAGTGTTGGCACTGCTTCTGTTGAGCACCGTGGCAGAGGCCCTGAACATCGCCGACATATTAACGACCGAGGAGCTTAAAAAGGCGTGGGTGCTGCTTGAGATGAAGGAGTACAAATCCGCCGTGGATATGCTCAGTGGCTGCTATGACAACTCAAAGGGGCAGGCAGACCTGGTGGCGTCCTGCAACTTCATATACGCCAGGATACTGGAGGCGAAACAGGAATCGGCCAAGGCCGTCGATCGCTACAGAAAGGCTTACCAATTCGCTACAAACGTCAAGATAAAGGAAGAAGCCCTCATGCGACGCTCAGAGCTTAACCTGCAAAAGAACTTCAACAACGACGCCAAGTTGGGATTTCAGACGTTCATAAATGACTACCCCAGCTCCAGGCAGATTAACAAGGCATACCTTGGTCTTGCAAGGAGTCTGTCTGCGCTTGGCAAACATTCAGAGGCCCTTGAGGCCCTTGACAAGTCCGGCAGCAACATCAGCGAAGTGCTCTTTGAAAGGGCTAACACCCTCCAGCGTCTTGGCAGGGTCAAGGATGCCGGAGATATCTACGCAACTGCCATGCTCAAGGACCCCGGGTATATAAAGAAAAACAACGATGCAACCCTCTACAGTTATGCCGAAAACATGCTGGCCTCCGGAGACACCAAAAAGGCACGTGCGGCATTTGCAACCATCAGGGACCCCGAGTTGCGTGACAAGGCCACGCTTGGATTTGCCAAGGTAGCGTTGAAGGACTCAAAGCCTGATGTAGCTGCGGAATATCTCAAAAAACTCACCAGCAGCAAGGACAAAGAGGTCAGGCAAGAGGCCATGCTTAACCTGTCCAAGGTGCAGTTGCAGACAGGCAAAACGGATGAGGTCAAGAAAAACCTCAAGGCACTCAAAGGAATGGGCCTCAGGGACAACGCAAAAGAGGAACTGGCATCACTGCAGATAGACCTCGACGTAAAAGAAAAGAAGTACAAGGATGCGGCGGCCTCCATCAAGAAACTCCACGCCAAGGACCCCGGTTCCAAGGAAATGCTTGACAAGATGGAGGGCGTCATGTCCGAGGCCATGCAGGGGGACAATGACCAGTTTGTAGACCTGTGGCTCACCTACGGAGCGATGCTGTTGGATAAGTCGAGGGAGCCGTTTATCTTAAAAGCCAAGGATGCCCTGAAAGATACGGGTAAACCCTACGTGGACGTCCTGACGTGGATATCCAAAAACTCCTCCGACACGGAAAAACACAAGGCCCTGGGTGAACTGACGGAGATATATTCAGACGCCGGCGACAAGGCCGCTGCGGTCAGGTCTCTGGCGGAGATGAAAAACCTCAAGGTTCCAGGCGATGATCTCCTGAGAACCGAGGCCCGCATAAATTTTACCAACCGTGACTACGGTGAGGCACTCAAGACCCTCATGCTCATGAAACAGTTCAACAAGGAAGACGTAGAACTAATGCGTGACTCTATGCTGATGTCGCCCAGAAACGAAACGGTAGTGCTCTCCTACGAAAAGGCCCTCAAGGACTCCGGCGGAGGCACAACCGAGGACTACCTCGCCCTTGCCGACGCCTTCTACGACCTTGGCAACACGGAGGGCGCAACCCTCTACTACAAAAAGGCCATCGCCGCAGAGCCGGCAAACCAATGGGCATCCTACCGGCTCGGTGTCATTTTGTCCCCTAATGAGTCCGAACCCATACTCAAGGGCCTCAGCCTTGGCGCCTCCAATATCAGCCGACTCTCCAAGGCAGCCCTGAAGGAACAGCAGATCAATAAGCGCATCGCCGAAGGAAAACTCTGATGGAAGACATCAGTAGTTTAAACGAAGCCTTCCAGAGCTTTACGATAGCCTCCAAGAGCCTTGAGCAAATATATGAGAGGCTCCAGGAAAAGGTGCATTACCTCACAATCGAGCTTGAGGACAAGAACAAACAACTGCAACAGGCCCTCTGCGACACCCAGGAGGCCAAGGACAACCTCCGTGGCATACTGGAAAGCCTCCGTGAGGCCATCATAGTGCT
The DNA here is from genome assembly GCF_019173545.1 of Candidatus Magnetobacterium casense. Classification (GTDB taxonomy): domain Bacteria; phylum Nitrospirota; class Thermodesulfovibrionia; order Thermodesulfovibrionales; family Magnetobacteriaceae; genus Magnetobacterium; species Magnetobacterium cryptolimnobacter. Next base: position 9,309 of record NZ_JABXWD010000008.1, read on the forward strand.
GGACACCAGTGAACACGTAACGATGTTTAACCGTGCGGCTGAAAAGATGCTCTGCATGAGTACGCATGACGTCGTCGGCAAATCGTTTGATTCCCTGAACCTAGTCATAGAAAAGGATGGCACCGATACCTGCCTCACCGCCGGTGGCAACCGGTACAACGTGGTCATCTCACGCTCCAATATACTTGACGCCCAGGGGGCCACGCGTGGGGTGGTCATACTGCTGCAGGATATCACCCGGATCAGGGAGCTGGAGTCCCAGCAGGAACGCAACAAAAGACTCATAGCCATGGGCGAAATGGCCGCCCAGATAGTCCACGAAATCCGCAGCCCCCTGTGCAGCATCGAACTCTACGCCAGTATGCTCGAAAACGAACTCGGCGAAACACCCAACTCCAACCTCGCACGGGGCATCTCCATGGGCATCAGGAGCCTCAATAACATCTTGACGAATATGATATTTTTTGCAAAGCCACAGAAACCAAAATTCTACGAAGTAAATCTAAGCGACGTCATAGATGAATCGTTGTTTATGCTGATGCCGCTGATCGAGTCCCGCGGCGTTTCCATCGACAGACACAGCGAAGACGGCGACGTAATATCGGGAGATGGCGAGTTGCTCAAGCAAGTCTTTATGAACATAATAATAAACGCCGTCCAGGTAACGCCCGACGGAGGCACCGTCAAAGTCATCGAAAAGGCCAACGATACACACGCCTTTGTAGAAATCATTGACGAGGGCGAAGGGATAAAACACGAAAATCTCGAAAGAATATTTGATCCCTTCTTCAGCACCAAGGAAAAGGGCACGGGACTTGGATTGGCCATAGCATCAAAGATACTGCTGGTGCATGATGGCACGATAAAGGTAAAAAGCGAGATTGGCAAGGGCAGTTGTTTCCAGCTCTGTCTGCCACTCTGCGAGCAACGAGATTAGGAGGTAGCTTTGCAAGCAACGATGGCTAAACCGATACTGTTAGTTGATGATGACCCTCAGATGAGGGATGCGTTGAAGGAGGCAATCCAGCGCCTTGGGCACAGCACGGTGGTCGCCGAAAACGGCCAGGATGCCCTGACCAGGTTGGGCAACACGCCCTTTGCCATGGTGGTAACGGACATGCAGATGCCCAAGATGGATGGCCTGTCTTTTCTCAAGGAGCTGAGAAAGCGGGTCGGCAAACTTCCAGTGCTTGTAATAACGGGCTTTGGTACCGTGGAAAATGCCGTTGAGGTCATGAAGGAGGGGGCGACGGACTACCTGATGAAGCCGTTCTCTTTTGACAAACTCACCAGGAAGGTACATACCATCATGGAGGGTCTCACGGGTAGTCGCGAGATCGTCGGGGCCAATGCCAAGATGAAACGCATCTTGCAGATAGCCAGTGAGATATCCACCAGCGATACCACGGTACTGATCTACGGCGAAAGCGGCACGGGCAAAGAACTGATCGCCCGACACATACACAGACACAGCCACAGAAAGGATAAACCCTTTGTTGCCGTCAACTGTGCCGCCATCCCAGACAACCTCATGGAGTCCGAACTCTTCGGACACGAAAAAGGCTCCTTCACCGGGGCTACCGAACGAAAGACCGGAAAGTTCGAGCTGGCCAACGACGGCACCATACTCCTGGACGAGATCGGTGAGATGTCCATGGGGTTGCAGGCCAAGCTCCTGAGGGTGCTTCAGGAGAAGGAGATCGACAGGGTCGGGGGCCGACACACCATCCCGATAAACATCCGTGTCCTGGCCACAACCAACCGGGACCTGTACAAGGAATCCACCGAAGGCAACTTCAGGGAAGACCTGTATTACAGACTGAGCGTCTTTCCCATACACGTCCCCCCGCTGAGGGAGAGGGCGGACGATATCATCCCACTTAGCGAGCACTTCATAAAGAAGTTCTCTACCCTCCTGGGCAAGGAACTCAAAGGGCTTAACAGGGATGCCGCCGCCTTCCTTGAGGCCAAACAGTGGCGTGGCAATATCCGTGAACTCGAAAACGTCATCCACCGGGCTGTGCTGCTGTCCAAGGGCGAGTTTATCAACACGGACGACTTCATGTGCGACACCGATGCCCCAGTGGCAACGACGGCGGTGGACAACTCCGCCAAAGGAATCAAGGAAATGGAAAAAGACCTGATCCTAAAGACCCTCAAGGACGTCAGCGGCAACAAGACCAAGGCTGCCAAAATATTGGGTGTCAGCGTCAGAACTATCAGAAATAAACTCAACGAATACGGGAAATTTTTTCCCGAGACATAAAAAATATAGTTGGTTTTTTGACACTGAGTTTGTGCCACACACAAAAAAAGCCGATGTGTCACCGAAAAAAAAACACAACACGAGTTCGTTTTTTTATGTTATTATATAGTTACTTAGACATCGGCAGGTAAATAAGAACATTAGATTACGGGTCGGTTGTTTTTAAGAACTGGCGCAATGGTACGACACTTGCAATATAGACTGTGTGCAGTGTAGAGAAGAAAAAAACTAAGGAGGCCTTTATGGATAAAGGTGTTGATGTATCAGAGAGATTGTTAGGGATGACATCAGTCAGGCACAAGGTCATATCGTCAAACCTGGCCAACTCCGATACGCCTGGATATAAGGCGCGGGATATTAAATTCAGTGCGTTCTTTGATGACGAAAAACTAAAGATGGAGACCACGAGCAATCTCCACTTTAAATCGGGCCAAAGCGTCGGCAAGGGCAATATGACGGTAGAGGAAACAACGGCCAAATGGGGCGACAAAAACAACGTGGAACTGGATGTAGAGGTGGCCAAGATGACGGAAAACGCCCTACTTAATCAGGCGGCGGGCAAACTGGTATCGTCCAAGTTTCGCATGTACAAGTCCGCAATGAAGAGGGGGCAATAATGGATACATTTGCTGTATTCAATGTGAGTGCCTCTGCGCTCGTTGCACAACGCCAGCGTATGAACTCCATAGCCTCCAACGTGGCAAACATACACACGACAAGGACCCAGGAAGGTGGTCCGTACAAACGACAGGACGTTGTCTTTGAGGTACTGCCCATAGGCAAGGTTGAGGAACAGGCAATGGGTGTACAGGTGTCGAAGGTGTTGCAGGATGAGAATCCACCCATGAAGGTCTATAACCCTTCGCACCCCGACGCAGATGAGGATGGCTACATCTCACTGCCTAACGTAAACGTGGTGGAAGAAATGGTCAACATGATGACAGCAGCACGTGCATATGAGGCCAACGTATCGGCCTTTAATATATCAAAGGGAATGTTCTTGAAAACTTTAGAAATAGGGAGGTATTGATGTCTGAATTTAAAATATTGGGTTCAAGCGTGGGGCAGGATGTCCAACAAACACCAACGGACAGGAAGGACGCAGCCGGAGGGTTTGACACGGCACTGAAAAATGCCTTCATCGAAGTGGATGCCATACAGAAAGAGGCCGATAAGGCCATCGAGGCCCTGGCCACCGGCGGGGATGTCACCCAGGCAGTCCTTGCAATGGAAAAGGCCGATATGTCGTTCCAGTTAATGCTTGAGGTGCGCAACAAACTCCTCAACGCCTACGACGAGGTGATGAGGATGCAGGTATAGGGGCATACATCCCGGCACCAGTTGAGATGTCAGGCTACCCTGGAAACGTTGGTCTCCTGGTGTTGGTAAAGGGTGTGCCGGTGTATGGGTGTGCCATATCGCCTCGGTTGTGCGTGGTATATGGCATGGGCAGATGTTTATATAACGATGTAGTTTTTATATCAGGTGTTTGGCTGGTACATATGCAGAGTAAATTTATGTATTGCAATAGTGTTGTCTTTTTGTACGGTTTTAAATCCATAGTATAGGAGCAGAGGTTGTATGGCAAATATTTTTGATATAGTAAAGGGATGGTCTACGAGGAAAAAGATAATCCTCATATCCTCTGTAGTGATGGCAATAGCTTCATTGATTTTGATAATTTCGTGGTCTCAGGCGCCCACCTACCAGGTGTTGTTTGCCAACCTGTCCGAGTCCGACGCCGGCAGCATAGTTAATAAATTACAGGAACTAAAAGAACCCTATAAACTGACCTCCAACACCATCCTTGTGCAAACCGACAGGGTGTACGACCTGCGCCTCAAGTTGGCCGCCCAGGGACTGCCCCAGGGAGGAGGGGTTGGCTTTGAGGTATTTGACAAGACCAACTTCCAGGTGACGGACTTTATGCAAAAGCTGAACTATCGCAGGGCGTTGGAGGGCGAACTCTCACGCACTATCCTGTCGCTGACGGAGATAGACCGTGCACGCGTGCATCTGGCCATACCTGAGAAGTCTTTATTCATAAAAGAGCAGGAACCCCCCACTGCCTCCATCCTGGTAGCCCTCAAGCATGGCAGGGTGTTGGCGCAGAGTCAGATACAGGGCATAGTACACCTGGTCTCCAGCAGCGTTGAGGGTCTCAATCCCAAAAATGTAACAATAGTAGACAACAACGGCGACCTGCTGACAAAACCCGTCGATGATGCCATCGGATTGACGGCCACACAGCTTGAATACCAAAAGAAGTTCGAAAAAGACGTAGAAATCCGAATCAAGGACATCCTTGAACCCGTCATAGGCAAGTCCAGGGTCAGGGCACGTGTGACGGCAGATATAGACTTTTCACGCACCGACAAGACTGAAGAAAAATTTGACCCCGAGGGCCAGGTGGCCAGGAGCGAACAGACGGTGAAAGAGAAATCAACAACGATGGGTCCAGGTGGCGTCCCCGGTGTGCAGTCCAACCTCCCCGGCAAGGCCACGGCACAGGCTCAAGGGTCACAAACTCAGTCCCAAAAACAGAGCGAAACCATAAACTACGAAATAACCAAGGTGACAAATCATACACAGGGCCAGTTTGGAAACGTCAAAAAATTGTCAGCCGCCGTCCTGGTTGATGGCGTATACACCGCAACCGCCGCAGATACCAAGGATGCCAAGGGCGCTCCGGTTGCCAAAGAGGTAAAGTACACCGCCCGCACGGACGATGAAATCAAAAGATACGAAGAACTCGTCAAGAAGGCCATCGGCTTCACCCTTGAGCGTGGCGACCAGGTGGCAGTTATCAACATGCAGTTTGAGCCGGACACCAAAGAGGTCATCCCTCCACCTAAGAGAGACTATGTCCAGGATGGCATCCTGGTAGCTAAGTACCTGGCCCCTCTGGTAGTTGCCCTGTTATTCTTGCTCTTTGTGGTAAGGCCAATCATAAAGACGCTGACAACCCCCCCGGCACCACCAAAGGCTGCGGCATTGCCATATCCTAAGACCGTTGCCGAGCTCGAAAGAGAAATGAAGAAAAAAGAAGAACAGGCCAAGGCCGATGAATGGAATATATCCCTGCCACCATCCGAGGAGCTGCCGATCAAACGGCAAATGAATGAGTGGTCACAGTGGGTCATGTCCAACCCGGCATCAGCCGCTCAGATAGTAAAAGAATGGATAGAAGGCGAGGAGGCATAACATGTCAATATCAGGGCATGAAAAGGCGGCCATCTTTCTCACTGCAATAGGCGAGGATGCAGCCGCAGAGATAATGAAAAACCTTGACATTAAGGAAATAGGAAAGATCAGCACCGTGATGAGCAGAACCCCTTCCGTCAAGGAAGAAGATATAAAAAAGGTCTTTATAGAGGCCGCAAAAAAAATCCAAAAAGGGGAAATATTCTTCTCAGGCGCCAATTACCTCAAACAGATGCTGACCAAGGGACTGGAGGAGAAGACCGCCAAAAGATTCCTGGAAAAAGCGGCCGTTGAAATCACCCTGGAGTCCTTAAAGAAGGTTGATGCCAAGAAGCTGACCAACTTCCTGCTGACCGAACATCCACAGACGATAGCCCTGATCCTAAGTCTCCTGGACCCCGGTCAGGCGGCCACAGTGTTGAGCGCACTGCCCAAGTCGCTCAAGGTCGATGTCACCATGAGAATGGCAACCACAGAGGGTATCCCCATAGATGCCATCGAGGAAATAGAAGACGTCCTCAAGAGTGAGCTTGACCTCGAACGTGGCGCTGGCATAAAGGTCGGAGGGATCAAAAAGGTCGCTCAAGTCCTCAACCAAACCGATAAGTCAACCGAAGAGCTTATCCTGGACAACATCGAAAGTCACGACTACGAGCTGGCCGACTCCATCCGACAACTGATGTTTGTCTTTGAGGACCTCGCAAGACTCGACGCCAGAGGCATACAGCAGGTACTAAAGGAAATCAGTACGGAAGACCTGTCGCTGGCCCTGAAAACTGCCTCCGAAGGACTTAAGGACAAGATATTCAAAAACATGTCCAAGAGGGCAGCCGAAATTCTCAAAGAAGACATGGATGTGCGTGGCCCCGTAAAGATATCCGAAGTCGAAAAGGCACAGCAAAACATAATCAAGAAAGCACGAGAACTCGGCGAAGAAGGCAAGATCATGCTGCCTGGCAGCGGTGAGGAAGAAAGGCTTGTATAGAGGCAAAGTCATAAAAGGTATGGAAATAGCACCCTACAAAATGCCAACACTTGAATCTAATTCAAGGAAACCCGTAAAACGCAATCCCTTTGACTCTGCGCTGCCTGAATCCGTACCAACGTCAGGTTCAGTTCCGGCCATTGAGGTCAACAACAATGGCGACGAAACCCATGCCGAAAAAGTCCAGGACATCGAGCAGATCAAACGAGAAATAGAGCAAATGCATCAGGAGGCCATACAAAAAGCCACCGCAGAAGCCGCCCGCATAAAACAGGACGCCTACCAAAAGGGGCTGGAAGAAGGCGAAAAAACCGGCATGAAAAACGCACACGACAAAACAACATCCATGCTCGAACAAATAGCAAAAGCCATAGAGGAAGTAAAGGCCTTCAAAACCAGATCAATAGAGGGTCTGCAACCACAAGTGGTAGAGTTGGCAATCAGTATTGCCCGGAAAATTATCGGCGAAGAACTCTCCGCAAAGCCTGAGATAATCGTCTCCGTGGTCAGGGAGGCCCTGATGCGGATCGATAAGGCAGGACATGTCACCATCAAGGTCAACCCGGCAACGTATGACCTGTTCATGCAACACAAGGACAGTCTCATGGACATATACAAGGACGTCGCCATTGAGGTTGACCCGATGGCCTCACAAAGAGGCCCTATTGTCGTAGGAACAACCGAAGAAATCATCACCGATGTTGACGAACTGCTAAACAATGCCATAGAAGATATGAGGGATAACGTTGTCCTCCATTGACCTCTCCCCCTATATAAAGGCCGTCAGGGAAGCCAACCCGTTGAGGGTGTATGGCAGGGTGGTTGAGATCACGGGGATGATCATCAAGTCTGCCGGTCTCAAGGCAAGCGTGGGCGAGGCGTGCAAGATATATTCCGACAGTCAACCGCCTATAAACGCCGAGGTCGTCGGCTTTAAGGACGGCAAGGAGCTGCTCATGGCCACGGGTGATATCTCGTGGATCAAGCCCGGCAGCAGGGTCTTTCCGCTGGGACGTAAGGTCTCCATCAAGGTCGGACAAGGACTCATCGGCAGGGTAATCAATGAATCCGGTGTGCCCATCGACGGCAAAGGACCCATCAACGGCGTCAACTATCCCATCTTTGAGGTGCCCTCCAATCCCCTGTCAAGGGAAAGGATCAGGGACGTCATAGACCTGGGCGTATCCGCCATTAATGGACTGCTGACCTGTGGCAAGGGCCAGAGAATCGGAATCATGTCTGCCGCCGGCGTGGGCAAAAGCGTCCTGATGGGAATGATTGCCAAGTACACAAAGGCCGATGTCAACGTAATAGCGCTCGTGGGCGAGCGCAGCAGGGAGGTCAGGGAGTTCATCGAACGTGACCTCGGACAGGAAGGCATGCAACGCTCCGTGGTGGTGGTCTCCACCTCCGAACAATCACCCGTGGCAAAGGTAAAAGGCGCCTTTGTGGCCACCGCTATTGCCTCATACTTCCGGAGCATACAAAAGGACTGTCTGCTCTTTATGGATTCCCTCACCAGGGTGGCCATGGCACAGAGGGAGATCGGCCTTGCCGTGGGAGAGCCACCGGCTTCCAAGGGATACACCCCGTCCGTCTTTGCACTGCTACCGAAACTACTCGAACGAGCCGGCACGGCAGGCGGCAAGGGCAGTGTCACAGGCATATACACCGTCCTGGTTGAGGGCGACGACATCGCAGACCCCGTGGCAGACTCCGTAATGTCAATACTCGATGGACACATCATACTGTCAAGGGCGCTCGCTATGGAAAACCACTACCCCGCTATCGACGTACTACGCTCCATCAGCAGAATCATGACGGATATCATCGACGACGAACATAAAATGTTAGCCGGTAAGTTCGTAGAGACCCTGGCCACATACAAACGCTTCGAGGACATGATCAACCTCGGCGCATACAAGGAAGGCTCAAACCCAAAGGTTGACTACGCCATTGCCATGCTCGATGTGCTCAACAAGTACGTCAGACAACAGATGAACGAAAAGTGTGACTTCAACTCCTGCATTGCAAATCTCCGCAAACTATTCACAGGACATTAATAAATGGCAAACGTTAAGACCCTCGAAAGATTACAGCAGATAAGACAGTACAAAACAGACGAAATAGAGGCAGAGTTTAAAAAGATTCTCATTGCCCTGATGCAACAGGAGGATATTCTCAATACCCTGCACGTAAACCTCAACAGGTTGACCACACAGATGAATGAAAAACAGACCAGGGGGTTTCGCAATGCCTATGAGCTGTCATTGTTTTACGATTACATGGAAACCTTGAACAGGTTGATTCAAAAACAACAGGAACTGGTACGTCAGATGACGTTAGTGTTTGAAGAGAAAAAGGCCGAACTGCTTGAGGCATACAAGGAAGTAAAGGTCGTTGAAAAACTAAAAAACAAGGTGATTGCCGACAAAAACAAAACAGCCGCATGGCAGGAACAAAAGGAGTTGGACTATGTATATCTTTCCAGATTACCGAGATATTAGTTACCGGGGTATTGGCGTAACGTTGGTTGCCATCCTGTTATTTGTCCATTTCCTCAGTGTTGGCGTCTTTGGTGCACAGAGTGGTGCCAGTAACAGCGCCAGTCATGCAGGTGATGCCAAGAAAATTGAAACCAAAGGAAATGAGCCACCACCCCCTAAGGCTGAACCCAAGGTCAGTCAATCGGAGCTTGTGCGAAAAGAAATAGAGATCAAGCGTAAAGAGGAAAGACTACAGGCACTCAAGGCAGACGTTGACAATAGAATCGAAAAGTATGAGAAACTCCTGAGCCAACTGGAGGAGGCTCTCAACAAGGTAAAGGACCTCAATACCGAAAAGATAAAAAAGTTGGTCCAGACCTACGAGGCAATGCCGCCCGAGGAGGCCTCCGTGCAACTGTCCGAGATGGAGGAGGAGCTGGCAGTTACGATCCTTTCAAAGATGAAGAGCAAGAAGGCCGGTGCTGCCCTTGCCCTGATAGAGCCGCAAAAGGCGGCAGTGTTGTCCAAAAAGATGTCCAGGACTGTGAATAATTTTCCCGGTAACTGAAAACTTTTCTGCTATTATCCCCATTTTGTTCCCCGCTGCTGTAAAGAAAAACCTTTAAAAATCACGCACTTGCTCGTTGGTACAAGACTTGCTATTCAATGGGCATGAATGACATACAAGCCATAACAGTAACAAGCTCAGGCGCTGCGAAACCATCGCAACTTGCACCTTCCACCGATGGAAAATCAGACCAGCAGGGAGGTATATTTAATATAATGCTGGCTAACATGATGGGTTCCCCTGCCAAGAGCGAAACCAACAACGACAACGCACTGATCGCCAATGGCACCATGGTTGTCAACTATGCAAGCCTTATGGGCATGGGTAGCACCATGACGACAACTGCTACCGGTAATCTCTCCGCAGACGATCAACAGAGTGCAAACCTGCAAAATGCTACGGGGCTAATACAGTTGGATATCAGCAATCTCCTGCAGCTTGGCAAAGCCGTTGACCTCAATGCCCAGACTGCTGCCTCCACTGAAGGCGATGAACAACCTGCTGCTGCAACAACAACAGATACGGCCAATATACTTAAACAACAACTCGCTGCACTTGTCAGCAAATCAGGTCAAGCAACAAAGGAACCCTCTGCCAAGATTGAGTCATCCACCACGGCAGATACGGCTCCCCCCACACTGAGCAAAGATGCGCTTGACAATACTTTAAACAAATTGCTGTTTGGCAATACCACGGGTAAACAACAGACTGAAAATGCGCTCAACAACCTTTTGACTCCAGGTAATGGCGCTCAAAGCGGTGATGGGACAAGTATTTTTACCAAAATGGTTGCAGCAGCAGCCAATACTGACAACGATGGCCAATTAGGGCAATCGCTGGAGCAGCCTCCGGGATACTCCATGGATAGTCAGGGCTTGAGTCAGCTTGACACGGACAGTTCAAGTGCGACATCACTGAGCAGTTCACACTCGTCTACGGCAAGGACGTCATTTCATGCGGTTGCAGGCAACGAGTCGGCGGCAAAATCACAAAAGCTCCTGCAGATAAACGATACAACCTTCAGTGTGCTGAAAAAGAGCGATAACTCACTTGAAATCAGGGTGGAACCCGACGGCATCGGAAAACTCGAAATCGGTCTGAGTGTGGAAAAGGGCGTGGTCCATGCCCAGATAAGCGCTACGGACCCTGCCGGTAAGGAGCTGCTCGAAAAGAATCTGCGCCATATCCTTGATGCCCTTGCAAAGGAGGGTATCAGTGTCGGAGGCTTTTCGGTGTCCCTTAAGGACAGGCGTGAAGAGTTATCCAAGGGTGGCAAGGATACGCAAAATGGCGATGACGTTGGAAGTGCCGCAGTTGAGGCGAAAAGCTCCGGTGAAACTACTCCGGTGAATTATTACAAAAATAATGGTAAAATAAATATATTCGCATAAGTAAGGAGAGACACTATGACTGTAACGACAGACAACACATATACATCCAGTGCATCATCGAGTGCATCGAGTGCATCGGCAAGCTCTTCGACATCAACCAATGAACTGGGCAAGGACGATTTCCTGAAGCTCTTCACCTCACAGTTGAAGTACCAGGACCCGCTCAACCCCATGGATAGCACGAGCTTTACGACACAACTGGCGCAGTTCAGCTCGCTTGAGCAACTGTACAACATAAACAGCAACATCAAGACACTCACGCAGTACGAAAATTCACTCAACAACGTAATGGCCGTGAGTATGATAGGCAAGTCCGTCACAACCACGGATAACACGACGGCAGTGGTCTCAGGCATATCTTTTGACAACGGCGTGACATACCTGTCGTTGGACAACGGGGAAAAGATCATGATGAGCAACGTGACCGAAATTAGCGCTACAAAATAAGACATGACTTTCAGGAGGTACTACATATGATAACAGCGCTATGGACAGCAGTAAGCGGTATGAGCGCTAATGGTACGACGCTTAGTGTTGTTGGCGACAACATCGCAAACATGAATACTACGGCGTTTAAGTCAAACAGGGCAACATTTAGCGACGTATTAAGTGCAACAATATCCGGTGCGTCCTCATCAAACGCAGTGGGACGCGGCACACAACTGGAAGCTATAACACCATTACTTACGCAGGGCAGTTTAATCTCAACAGGTAATCCGTTGGACCTGGCCATAGATGGCAACGGATACTTTATGGTCAAGGACAGCAATGGCACCTACTATACCCGTGCGGGGAACTTTTCCCTCGACAAGGACGGCTACCTCGTTACGGCTGCCGGAATGAAGGTGCAGGGATACATGAATACCGGCACAGGCGCAACCGGAAGTCTGGGTGCCATACGGGCAGACTCCTCCGCAAACGTAGCAAAGGCTACAACCACCGTCAACCTCAATATAAATCTCAACTCAACGGCCAGCAACGTAACAGCAGCCTTTACCCTTGATGGCAACGGGGACGGCATCAAGAATGACCCCAAAAACTATAACTTCTCCTCTACCGTAACCGTATACGACTCCCACGGCGCCTCACACGAGGTCACGGCCTACTACGCAAAGTCGGGGGCAAACTCGTGGAATGTATACTATGCCACAGAGGCGGTGTCAAACCCCGGTACCCTGGTGCTGGCCACGTCGTCATCGCCGCAGATTCTCACATTTAACACCAGCGGGGTGCTTGTCAGTGATGGCGTTTCGGGGGCAAGCAATGAGCCATCCATAAAGTTCAACTTTGGCAGTGATGTGGTGAGTACGCAGAACATCAAGTTTGACTATGGCACATCGCTGAGTCAGGGAGGGACGGGGTTACGTTCCTCATCGCAACTGGCAGATGCCTCACAGGTGCTCACTGCCTCGCAGGATGGCAATGCCTCCGGCGTGATGAAGGGGTTGAGCATCGATGAGGCCGGCGTAATCTATGGCGTGTTCACAAACGGACAGAACAAGGTGCTGGGGACGATGGCGCTGACCAAGTTTGCCGCACCCGATAAACTTGCAAAGATAGGGCAGAATCTGCTCCGTGAATCCAACACCTCAGGGCAGCCTGTAACGGGCACGCCAAAGACAAGTGGTATGGGGCGAGTGCTTTCCGGCTCCCTCGAACAGAGCAACGTAGACCTTGCGGCGGAGTTTGTAACGATGATTTCGGCTCAACGCGCATTCCAAGCCAACTCAAGGACTGTTACCACCGTAGATGACATGATGCAGGAAGTCCTGTCGCTCAAGCGATAAGATAAAAACGTAATTGTCCAACCATAAACAAGAGAAAGAAGGGGGCGGCTCCGCCCCCCCCTCAGACCCCCCTGCAAGGGGGCCAGCCCCCTTGACCCCTTCTTATATGGTATATTGCGATGCTTAGACCTTATGTTACCAGGGACATTCTTTGAGGCTTCACCAATAATCTCAATACATCTAACGACTGAATAATGTGTCTTCGGATCAAGCAAAAAATCCTCATATGATAAATTGCCAATAAACTCTTCAGCATAGTCCATATTTTCAATGATGTCTTTAATGTAGAGAGTTATGTCTCGGTCCATAGAGGAACTGCCTCCCTAAGTATGGTGTCTTTAAGCTCAGGACGGATTGAATTTTTAGGAATCAGATCAACTCTTGTTCTCAGGAGCTTAGTCAGGTATTGTTCTGCGCCAACGAGGTGAAGCAGACCAATAGGTCCATCAAACTCTGCCAATAAATCTACGTCGCTTTTTTTTCTCTGTTCGTTTCTGGCATATGAACCAAAGACGGCTATATCTTTAATCTTATGTTCAACCCTTAATTCATCCCTGTGCTTATTTATGACCCTTTTGATTTCGTCTAACGTAGTCATTATACCACGCCCCTTTCTTTATTGGTCAAGTATATCACGGCCATAGAGTCTCTGTCAAGGATTCTTAAATTGAAAGGGCACGACCCCTAGGTGTGGTAGCGCCACAATCAACCGTGGTTGCCAGGATTTAAGCCATTTCCATCCCTCATAATATGGCGTCGTTACTATGCGGCAGCAATGTGTCCACGTTTGAATGGAATGCTACCGAATAAATTACCGCTGGATTGACTATTGACAACACTTCTATATTTATGATAGCATTATTTGTATCTTCTTTATATCTCATGGTAGCACAAGGAAGAAAGGGGCGGCTCCGCCCCCCTTCAGAACCCCCCGCAAGGGGACCAGTCCCCTTGACCCCTTCTTGCGAAACA
>NZ_JABXWD010000080.1 GCF_019173545.1 Candidatus Magnetobacterium casense
GCGAAAACTTAACCATAGTGTCCGTATGGTCTTTGACTATTTGCGAATGTCAAAAAACTCAGCACATTTAAGGACATGACGTGAGAACAATTTTACCGTGGGTTACTGACAAAATTATGTTAATATATTGTATAATCTAATACAGTACGAGAGATGACAGACAGACAACGCAATAAGATCATAGTAGTGGAAGACAGCATTACGCAACGAGAGATGCTTCGTCGCTTTCTTGAGGCTGAGGGATTTGCGGTACTAACGGCGAAAAATGGTATTGAGGGGTTGGAAGCGATAAAGAAACACGGCCCGGAGATCATTATAAGCGATGTTGCGATGCCATTAAAAGATGGCTACGAAATGTGTCGTGATATCAAGAACAATAACGATCTACGTGAGACGCCGGTTATATTGCTCACTCAGTTCTCGGCTACGGAGGATATCATACGTGGTCTTGATTGTGGGGCGGACAACTTTATTGTCAAGCCATACGATGAGAAGCAGCTTTTAAATAGCATCAAGTTTCTCCTTGCAACCAGGGCGATACGCAAAAACGATCTGCTCGATATCGGCATAGACTTGCACCTCAGTGGCAAGAGCTATACGATCACCTCTAGTCGCAGGCAGATATTGAACGTCCTGATCTCTACGTATGAGAGTGCGGTGCATCAGAATCAAATCCTTATGAAGACCCAGGCTGAACTCAATGACAAAACCAGCCAACTGGAGGAGTTAAACAGGAGACTTGAGGAGCGGGTTGCCCGGGAGATAGACAAACGCATAGAGCATGAGTATATACTCTTGCAGCAGTCCAAACTTGCGGCCATGGGGGAGATGATGGGTATGATTGCGCATCAGTGGCGACAACCCCTCAACGGCCTTAGCTTGATCCTGCAGGATATGATGGACGCATCGGATTTCGACGAACTCAACAAAGCATATGTCAATAAATCTCTGACTGACGCTATGGAACAAGTAGCGTTTATGGTAAAGGCCACGGACGATTTCAGGGAGTTTTACAGACCAAGCAGGGTGAAAGAGAACTTTGACATACTCGGCACCGTCAGAGATGTACTGTCAATAATCCAGTTTCAACTGAAAAATCAGGCTATAAAGTTCCGGGTACAATGCACCTGTCCACAGGAGACCATTACGGTGGAAAATGACCTGGCAATTCCCTCCTGCAGCCACGATCTGATGAAAGTCTATGGTTATCCAAACGAACTCAAACACGTGTTCATGAATATTATAAACAACGCAAGAGATGCCATTGTCAGCAGAAAGCAGGGCAATACCCCCGGTTGTCCCACAGACGGTTTGATATCGATCCTTATATCGGCAGAGGATGACAGCATTGTTGTCAGGATAAGCGACAACGGTGGCGGTATTAAGGAGACGCTGATGGATAAGATATTTGAGCCTTACTATACGACTAAAGATCAGGCAGGGACGGGTATTGGTCTGTACATATCGAAGTTGATAGTGGTCAAGAACATGAGAGGCAGGCTTTATGCCGAAAATAACGAACTTGGTGCCACTTTTACAATGGAGTTGCCCAGGGAGAAGAAGTTCTTATAACGAAAAATATATGCAAGGAGGTAACACTTATGGTTCAAAGGCGTGGGTCCTATAAACCCAAACGGACTGTAAAGAAAACCCCCGGTGACAGACCGATAGAAGAGATCGTTCGGCAGTTGAAGGCAAGCACGCAATCTGACTCCAACTACCGTGAGGAGTCGCTCCGGATTCACGGTCTGATCTGTGCCAAGTGTGGCAGGGAGTTTGGTCCCAAGGACAGGCAAATGCTCACCGTACACCACAAGGACGGTAACCACGACAACAACCCCGCTGATGGCTCAAACTGGGAAAACCTGTGTATCTACTGTCACGAGGATGAGCACTCCAGGGGAATACTTGCTGATTATCTGAGGGGCAGATAGTTCAGATAAGTTCTCCACGCCCGTTGCTTACATGTTAAAGAGGGTTGTTGTTTGGTGCGTGTGGTGTTTGCTTGTTGCTTGTGCGGTGGGGGCCGATGTTTATGCGCAACAGCGGACGATTGTCTTTGCGCAGCCGGCAAGTTCTCCGCCCTTTGCCTACGTTGACAAGGATGGCCTGCCTCGGGGGCTTGTCATCGATTACTGGAATCTCTGGGCGACCCGAAACAACGTCAAGGTGCAGTTTATCGTCGGTGAGCTTCATGAAACCCTCCAGATGGTCAGTCAGGGCAGGGCTGAGGTTGTGGGGGGGATTTTGCGTTCCAGTCAGAGGGAGGCGTTTCTGGAATTTTCCGAGGGTTTCCTTGATCTCAAGGTATGCCTGTATGTCCCTGTGGGGCAAGCGGCAAGCAACCTGCAAGACATCAGGATGCACGTTGCCATAGTGCGTGACCATGTTGCCATAGACTACGTAAAGGACAAGTACCCTTTCCTTAGAATTAGCACTTTTGACAACTATGAGGATATGTTTAATGCCCTCGGCAACAATGACACCTATGGTTTTGTCAGCGATTTCTACACGGCCAAGCACTACATGACCAAGACTGACTCCATTGGTAAGTACAGGGTTGTCAGGACGCTGTTTACGGGGAGGTTGACGGCGGCCGTAAGGCGTGGCAACAATGCCATGCTGACTTATATCAACGACGGGATGAAAAAGATACAACGCAGCGAAATAGAGGCTATCTGCAATGTCTGGATTGGTGAAAATCCGGCGTTTCCGGTCTGGCTTCCGCGGTTGTTGGTAGGGGGAGGGTTTACGGCGCTTATTCTGGGGTTGATAGTATACATATTTGTGTTGAGGGTTCAGTTGAGGGCGAAGACCAGGGTGCTCAAAGAGGCCATTGAGCGCATCAGGGACAGGGACGAAACGCTCGAACTCGTGGTCCGTTCCGACCGGTTGACGGGGCTTTCCAATCGCCTGGACGTCCGCGATAAGTTCACCTGCCAGCAGGGTCTTTTTAAGCGATACGGGAGGTGTTTCTGCATTATTCTGTGCAGCATTGATGAGATCAAAGAGGGTAGTGTTTCCTGTGATCAGGAGTGCATGGACTTGATGCTCGTGGAGGTTTCAAGGAGGTTGAAGGCTGCTGTCAGGGGGCAGGACATTGTGGGCAGGTGGTCTGTGGAGGAGTTTATCCTTATCTTGCCGGAGACCAACCTGGAGGGAGGTTCGCATATTGCCGAAAAGCTCCGTAAGACGATAGCCGGACACAAGTTCGTCTACAAGGGTCGCAAGATTGCCGTCACGATGACCTTTGGCCTGAGCCTCTACAACACCGACATGCCCATAGATGATTGCATAAGGCAGGCCGGCGAATGTCTCTACATAGGCAAAAAAAGCGGCTCCAACATGGTAGTTGGCTTTAACACCTGAAGATAGCAAGAAAAAGAAAGGGGCGGCTCCGCTTCTTTGTCGCTCCAGGAGGGGGCAGCGCCCCCCCGGCTCAATGCGCTCCTGTCCCCCTTTAGAACCCCCTGCAAGTGGGCCAGCCCCCTTGATCCCTCTATAGGCATTGTTTGTACTCATGAAAAATTTATGCACCTCTCAGGCCTTTACAGGAAGATAAATTTTATGTTACACTAACTGAAGTAGTGCGATTTGGAGAGGTGGCTGAGCGGTTGAAAGCGACGGTCTTGAAAATCGTTGTAGGGGTGACTCTACCGTGGGTTCGAATCCCACCCTCTCCGCCAGAGTTTTTTCCCGGCAGTTTCTTCCTATTCTAATGCAACGACTCCGCTTGTGCTTGACAACAGGGTTATCCCGTATCTTTTTTAATGTGCATGGTGGTATAATATTTTATATATGGTGAAGGTGTTTTCGATGCACCCGGCGCCGATAGGGTCGCTGTGGATATTGATTGTGGTGGTAGTGGTGATGCTGGGTGTAACGCTTGTTATCGGTTATCACACCTACTCGGTGAGGCACGTGCGGCTTGAGATTGGTGCCGAGGGACTGCGCATAAAGGGTGGCCTGTATGGCAGGCGTATAGCCCTAAGCTCTCTCGTCATGTCAGAGGCGAAGGTCGTTACCCTAGAGCAGGCACCGCAGCTCTGCCCCAAAATACGCACCAATGGCATTGGTCTGCCCGGATATGGAGAGGGATGGTTCAAGCTGCAGGATGGCAGCAAGGCTCTCCTGTTTCTGGTAAGACACCAGGCAATACTGTATGTGCCAACCACGGAGGGCTATGTGCTGTTGCTCACCCCCGAAGACCCCGATGGTGTGCTGCTTGCATTGAAGGAGGCAACGAAAAAATGACATGTAATTATAAAAAAGCTAAGGAGGACTTTACGATGTTAAACAGAACTATCAAGATGCTTATGTTGGTGGTGTTGGTTATACAGCTTTGTGGTTGTGTAGCCGCCGTGGTGGGGGCTGGTGCAGGGGTTGGCACGTATGCCTTTGTATCGGGCAAGTTGAACTATACCTTTGACAAACCGGTTTTGGTCGTTCATGATGCAACGGTGCGGGCGCTCAAGGGCATGAAGATGTCCATAACCGAGGACAGGAGCGATAAGATCGCCGCCGTTGTAAAATCAAAATTTGCTGATGGTGAGGGAGTACACATTGAAATAAATTCACAAACGGATCAGACCTCCACAATCTCTATCAGGGTTGGGGTCTTCGGAGACGAAAAAAGGTCACTTGCCATATTGGATGAGATTAAAAAAAAACTATAAACCCACAGACAATACACGGGAGACAAGACATGAAAGAACTCAACGTAATCAACATCATTCCCAAAGAACGACATTCCCTGATCTTCAGGACATTTGACGAACTGCAACCGGGCGATGCCTTTATCCTCGTCAACGACCATGACCCCAAGCCGCTGTACTATCAATTTCTGCACGAGCGTGAAAACCTCTTCACATGGGAGTACCTTGAGCAGGGACCGGAGGTCTGGAAGGTAAAGATTTCAAAGAAGTAAAAGGTGGCCAGGGATAACGTCAGGGGGGCCACCCAAGGGCAGATACAACGTTAGCAACAGACCAGATTCCTAATACGGAGGGTTAATCATGAAGGATATAAGGGCACGAGACATATGCAGCAGGGACATAGTGGCAGTAACCCCCAATACAACCATTGAGGCGCTGGGGAGGTTGTTCATAGAAAGAGACATATCCGGGGCGCCGGTTATAGGAGAGGACGGCCTCCTCTATGGGGTGGTGACCGAAAACGACCTCATAAGCACCGAAAAATCCTTTCACATACCCACGATCATAAACATCTTCGACTCCATCATCCCCATACACGGCGATGCCTACATAGAGCGTGAGATAACGAAGATGGCCGCTACCATCGTGGATGATATATGCGTCCGGGATGTCGTCACCGTCGAGGAAGATACGTCCCTGCAGGAGATAGCCGACATCATGGTCGAACAAAAGATACACCTGCTCCCCGTTCTCAAGAATGGCAAACTGACCGGCATAATCGGGAAAAAAGACGTCATCAGGGCCATTGCAACAAATCGCTGATATTTATGTAGCGTATCCTCTTAAAAAAGAATGGTAAAAGGTTTCGCAGGAAGGGGTCAAGGGGACTGGTCCCCTTGCAGGGGGTTCTGAAGGGGGGCGGAGCCGCCTCTTTCTTTCTTGTGCTACCATGAGATATAAAGAAGATACTATGTAGCATTGACTGTTTAGGACAAAAGTTACATGTTGTTGCTAAAAAAACATAAGACTATTTGTTATAATACCAACTGTAAGGATTTTCTTACATAATTTCAGCATGGGAGTGACATAGTTTAGATGAAGATCAAGACAAGGCTTAGGGGTACGGTGACGCTGTTTTTTTTGCTGGGCTTGGCCAGTGCCATATCTGTTTACGTACTCGTTGACAGGATGGAGCTTGACGGCAGGGTGGTCAATTACACGGGCATCGTTAGAGGCGCAACGCAGAGGCTTGTTAAGTTAGAGATATCGGGCAGACCCTCCGATGAGCTTATTGCCAGACTCGACAAGATTATAAATGGATTGATCAATGGCGATAGCGAACTGAAACTGCCCAGAGCAACTGATAGCGCCTATATTTCTGTTATGAACGAAACGATTAAAGTGTGGGGTGAGCTTAAGCAGATCATATTAAGTGCCAGAAGTGATCCGTCTTTAAGGGATGTGCTGTTAAAGCAGAGCGAGGAGTATTTTGAGCTGACCAACAAGGCTGTGTCTGAGACCGAAAAGTTTTCAAGACGGAAGGTAGATAACCTCAAAAACATACAAATAATGCTGATATTTATGTCTCTGATTATAGCAGTATATGTGTGGATAAACAGTAGAACACACATAACGATGCCGCTTTCGATGCTGGCTGAAAAGGTCAGGACGTTGGTAACGGGCGACCTGCGGTTGACCATAGATTACTCGAAAAAGGACGAAATCGGGATACTGTCTCAGGGTATGAATGAAATGATAAGCTCCTTCAGCAATGCCATCAACGCAATCCTGAGCGTTGCAGACTCGCTGTCACTAAATGTTGAGACCCTGTTAAAGACAAAGGCCGAAAAGACCAAGAAGGATTCTGAAATCCTCAACACACAGGCGACTCAATCGGCTGCCGCTGCCGAGGAGATGAACGTTACAATTACCAGCATAGCAAGCAACACAACGGTAGTTGCCGAGGCATCTTCCAAGGCCATGGAGTATGCCAACAAAGGTAAGGAGGTCTCAGATGGCGCAGTTGACATAATATACCAGGTTAGTACCTCCACAGATGCCCTTGCAAAAATGATCACCAATCTCAACAAGAGTGTTGCTGAAATTGGTGATGTCGTGACGGTTATCAACGACATCGCCGATCAGACAAACCTCCTTGCCCTCAATGCTGCCATAGAGGCAGCCAGGGCCGGGGAACAGGGTCGGGGGTTTGCCGTTGTTGCCGATGAGGTACGCAAGCTGGCCGAGCGGACGATAAAGCAGACTACCGAAATATCGACCAAGATTAAACTTGTGCAGGAAGATTCGCAAAAAACAACAAGGTCTATGACGGAGGCCTCCACTGGAGTCACGAGGGCCACCGAGTATATCAACGACGTTGGCAGCTCCCTGAGTGCAATCGTTGGCGCCGTCAAGGACACGCGAGACCAGATCGGGCAGATACAGGCCTCGGTTGACAAGCAACTGGAACTCTCGGAAAAGGTCACCTCCAGCGTGCTTAAGACGTCGGTTATCGTCTCTGATATGGGAAACCTCTCCGATGAGGTCATGGCAGACCTTGCCGTGATGAGCGGCATATCGGAGGAGCTCAGGACGGCCTCGGCAAGGTTTAAGACCAGGGCCGAGGAGTGGGCAAGCGTTGACATGTTTGACGGCGCTACTGCCGCTGCGAAAAGGCCCCTGCGCATCGGACATGAAACAAAAGGACTCGGTATGCAGTGGGATTCGTCTTTTTCGGTCAACAACGCATTGATTGATAAACAACATCAGGAGTTGTTTAAGTTAAAAAACGACCTGCTCGACGTTATGTCCCAAGGAAAGGGCAAGGAGGATATAGCCAGAATACTCAAGTTTCTGGAGGATTATGCCGTTAAACACTTTAAAACTGAAGAAGACCTGATGAAAAAATACAGCTACCCCGGCTACGACCTCCAACTGAAACATCACCATGCGTTGATTGATACAGTAGGAAAGTTTAAGGCGAAGTTTATGAAGGACGGCCCATCGGAGACCCTCCTGTTAAAGGTTCAGCAGGAACTGGATAAATGGCTCAAGTATCATATCAAGCAGGTAGACATAGAGCTGGGTAACTTCCTGAAATCAAAGGGGTATCGATAAAAAAAGGGGGAACCCCCACGGCGCCCCCTTTTGTATGTCGGACTTATACTGCTATAGACTTTAGAAGAGCGAGTACCTCCTCATCGTAATTGAGTCTATGACGTCCTGTGTGATCTCACGGCGCTCATCGGCCTCCTTCCAGAGTTCGTCGTGGAAGGTGTTCTTTGGACCGTGAAACAACTTTACCAGAACTCCCTCGTCCTTTGCTACCTTGATGGCAGGTATGAAATCGCTGTCGCCCGATATGATGGCAATGTGCGATATCGCACGCTTGACCGACAACAGCGTGATATCTATACCTATCATCATGTCGATGAGCTTCTGGATAAATATCGGATTGCCGTCTTTGTCTATGCCCCTGAACTCGAGCTTGCCGGTTCTGACCTTAAACCTCTCCAGTTGGTCTATAATGCTGAGGAACTTCTGCTTGCTTGAGAACCTCTTACCCTCCTCCAGCGTCGGCGTGGGAGACTGATACGGCAGACAATCATAGTAGTACGTCCTGAATATCTCCATGTCGGACGCTACCCACTTGGCAAACAACCCATAGTGAATCCTCGCCTTACCAAAGTATTTCCTTAGAATATCCGCCATATAACCACCATCGATAAAAATTGCTACTCTGTTCATTTTGCTTACACCTTTAATATAAATTTGTTTTTGCCTATGTATATTCAAACAATATGCCTTTTTATTATAAACAAAATCATTAAAAAATGTATCATAATTATTTTGTTAAAAATAAATATAAAAAAATCACTATCTACTGCGTTGTAATTTGCGTGGCCTTCTGATATAATAGCATAGTAAGAAGGTTTGCAAATTGTACAGGAAGGAAGAAGCAGGACGCAGATGGTATTGGACGTAGGTGGGAAGACAGACATAGGGTTAAGGCGGTCAAAGAATGAAGACTCTTTCTGTGTCGAAGGCAGTAGCGGACTGTTAATCGTAGCAGATGGCGTAGGTGGTTCGGCTTCCGGCGATGTGGCAAGCAAGATGGCCGTAGAACTTATACGGGATTACCTCGTAAGCGGAGACAAGGGAGCCGCTGTCAATGCCGACTACAGAGAGGAGTTCTCCTTTACAACCAATAAGGTTGCAATGGCCGTTAAGGTGGCCAACAGGGCCATACACAATGCCTCTGTCAAGAACGATAAACTCAGTGGTATGGCGACTACTATTGTCGTTGGTCTGGTGCATGATGATCGCTTGAGCATCGCACATGCGGGTGACAGCAGGCTATATCTGATACGTGGCGATTCGATCGAACAGCTCACCGATGACCATTCGCTGATAGCGGAACAAATACGAAAGGGAATGATGACCCAGGAGGAAGCAAAAGAGGTGGGAATGAGAAATGTTATAACCCGCTCCCTGGGATACTCAAGCAGCGTCGAGGTAGAACTCGGTGAGTTGACTGTCTATGACGGCGATGTGTTACTCTTGTGCTCTGACGGTCTGTATACCATGGTATCAGATAACTCTATCATGAGGACTGTCAAGTCATCCAAAAACCCGGATGATGTATGCAACAGGCTGGTAGAGTTTGCAAATAAGAAAGGCGGCAGGGATAATATCACAGTTGTGGTAGCTTATGTATACAAGAAGAGATGGTTCTCTTTCTTGTACAACCTTTTTAAAAGGAGAAGGAGGTAAAATGGCAAAGATTTTGCTCAAGTTTAAAGATGCGGTGCTTAAGGAATTCAACCTGGAAAAAGATGTGCTGACAATTGGTCGAAAGCCAACTAACGATATACACGTGGACAACCTGGCCGTCTCCGGCACTCATGCCAGGATATTCAAAAAAGACGACAAATTTTATATAGAAGACCTCAACAGTCTCAACGGAACTTTTGTAAACGGTAAAAAGATATCCGTTCATCACCTGACAAACACTGATGTCGTGATAATCGGTAAACACTCCCTTAACTACATATCCGACAAAGAAACCCCTAAACCGAAGGTCGAAAAAGAAGCAAGCATCATGGATGAAACCATCATGATTGATTCCAAGCTCAAGGATGAGATTCTGCAAAAGTCGCCGGCGAAGGACTCGACCCCTGACAAGGCCATTACGGGTGGTTTTGTCGTAATCGAAGGATCGACCGAAAAAAATGACTACGAACTGCTTGACAGAATAACTACCATCGGAAAGGACAAGAGTGCCGTTATACATCTAAAGGGCCTGTTTGCTCCAAAGGTCGCTGCCCTTGTCAACAAACGTAAGGATGGCTATACCATCAGCTCCGCTACAGGGGGGAAGGGGGTTAAGGTAAACGGAAAGGATATTGATAGCGCACACAAACTCGAAGAGGGTGATATCGTTGAAGTTGGGGGCCTTAAGATGCAGTTCTATATAAAAGAAAGCTGATAACATTTTTCCTGTTGGTATGGATGTGTTGCTCGTAAAAGACGGCATCTGCAGCAGCCTGATGTTATGTCTGGCCCTGACATTTGGCCATATTACAGGGGCTTTCGCAATATCAGTACCCGCTGATTAATTCTATAGGCGTACACAATTATTTATATAGACAGAGCCATAATACTATGTTCAGCCGAGATACTGTCAGAGGTATCTCAGGGAGGATAGTTAAGCATTATGATACAGAGGACAAGGTTGTTGTTTGTCGGTAATGACAATGGGGGGTTTACGTTGGTTGAGTTGTTGGTTGTCATCGCAATCATCGGAATCCTCACCAGTATTGGTGCCATGATGTACATGGGAAATAGGGACAAGGCCGCAGTCAGAACCATTGAGGCCAGTGCAAAGGGGGCTGTCGCTGATATCCAGCAGTACCTCGATGCCTATCACGCCAAAGGCCCTTTTATCGTAGTAGACGCCACAGGGACAGAGATATGTGTGCAATACGGCAACCCGGGGGCTTTCAATACGTGTCAAGCCATCTTTAACCAGAGCAACAATGGCAACGTATACAACAACATTAACGACATTGTCAACTACGTCTTGGCTCACCATCAGGGTAGAAAAGAGGTTGATCCACACTCCGGTTCCACTTTCATGTTTGTCAACACCGCAACACCCTGGACTATTGCCCTGACTCCACTAGGCACCTCCGGCATTTCGATCGTCGGGTATGCCGAATCGATCACAACCCCTATCTTTAGTTACTCTGTTGTCGGAAGATAACGCTATTTAAGCGATTGCAGGTTTATGTCGTCGCTTAAGGGCAGATTGAGACGATTCAGCACCTCCAGCAGCTCTTTCATGTCTACAGGCTTATACAGGTATGCCATGCACGACGTCTTATATACATTAAACAACTCGCGTGAAATACCCATGCCCGTCATTAAGACGATCTTTACCTCGGAACCTTTTTTGACGCTACTCTGCTGCTCATACTCGCGGATTGCCTCATAGGCCTCTATGCCGGTCCTGCCGGGCATCATGACATCCATGATAATGAGGTCATAGGGTCTGTCTCTATGCCAAGCATCCTTAAAGAAGGTCACTGCATCATCGCCGTTAGTGGCCACCTCACACATACCATAACGGGAAAACAACCGCTTGAGCATCTTGGTCGTCACGGGCTCGTCATCAACGATCAGCGTATTCACTACCGTCTAATATAACATGTCATCACACCGCCTGGCAAATATGTAAATTGCCTGGGTGCATAAAGAAGTAGTGGGTAATGGATTCCTGCTTCCGCAGGAATGACACAGATGGGTGTAAAATGCCGTTTGCTGTCATTCCCGTGAAAACGGGAACCCATCTTCTATAGCGCGTTTCGATCGATTGCAATACAAAGAAAGAAAGGGGCGGCTCCGCTTCTTTGTCGCTCCAGGAGGGGGCAGCGCCCATACGTGTTAAGCTAAGGAAGAAATGGCTATTTCAGAGACACACCCCTCTCTTTATAGTAACGCTGTTGACTTAAGCATAAAGATGCCTGAACCACGATTTAACGGCCCGGCGACTGTAAGGAGCTGTCCGATAATTGGGATTATCAGGATTATGTTAAGAAGGCTTCGTGTTTTTTTCCTGTAAATCCTTTAATCTGTGCAATCCTGGTTCAGACAGTTACTATGTTTCCTTAAGTCAACAGCAT
>NZ_JABXWD010000800.1 GCF_019173545.1 Candidatus Magnetobacterium casense
ATAGAACTTGCCTGTCAATAATCGCTTCAAACCGTACGGCTGAGCCAGGATGGTCTCGAGTCTTTCTTTCTCAATCCCCCAGGCCTGCGCAAACAGCTGTATATTTCCCTCTCGTTCCGGTGCTGTTTTGTTGAAGAGACTTTTGTGGGATAATCACACTTTAGGAGGAGGGTTGTTCCATGAAGAGTTCAAGGTACAGTCCAGAGCAGGTAGCCTTTGCCATGAGACAAGCCGAGTCGGGCACTCCGGTGCCTGAAGTCTGCCGTAAAATGGGTATTGCCGAGCAGACGTTTTATCGGTGGAAGAAGAAGTACGCCGGCATGGGAGTGGCCGAGGTCAGGAAGCTACGGATCCTGGAGGAGGAGAACCGGAAGTTGAAGCAGCTGGTGGCTGATCTTTCCCTTGACAAGCAGATGCTCCAGGATGTCTTAAGAAAAAAAGACTAAAGCCTGCTCTGAAACGGGAAGAAGCGAAGGTGCTGCGGGTATGCTACGAGGTAAGCGAGCGGAGGGTATGCAAGGTACTAAGCCTTTCCCGCACAAGCTGCCGCTACCGGAGCCGGGCCGATGAGCAGGCTGCTCTGAGAATAAGGCTGAGGGATCTGGCCTATGCCCGGGCGAGCTACGGCTACCGGAGATTGCATGTTCTCCTTCAGAGAGAAGGCTGGCGGATCAATCATAAGCGGGTCTACCGGCTTTACAGGTTAGAAGGACTTATGATGCGTCCTAAGAGACCCCGGCGGCACGTCACTGCCCATCGTAGGATGGAGAGAGTGGAGGCCATGGGACCAAACGAAGGATGGAGCATGGATTTTATGAGTGATGAGCTCTTCAACGGGCAGAGAATCAGACTCTTGACGTTAGTCGATAACTTTACCCGTGAGAGCCTGGCCATTGAGGTGGACACCCACCTTGGCGGGCACCGGGTGGTAGAGGTTCTACAACACATCAGTTTGCGGAGAAGCCTCCCTAGGACGATCCGGGTGGATAATGGGCCGGAATTCATCAGCAAAGTTCTGG
>NZ_JABXWD010000801.1 GCF_019173545.1 Candidatus Magnetobacterium casense
TGACAACTGGAAAACAACAGAACCCCAAAAGGAACCAATCTACTATTGGTGTGCTAGTTGCGAGCGGTACCGCGACCCCGATGACGTCCACGGCGAATATGACGATCTATTCTGTGACCGCTGTGGGCAACCGGTGGAACGTGTTGAACCGGATCCGTATGACGAAAGGATTTGAGATGGACAAAAATAACGATATTGAGAAGTGCGAGAACTGTGAGTGCTGGCATTACTTTAGTTCCGATATAGGACTTTGCAGGGCGCATCCGCCAAAGTTGTTTGTAACTCTAAACGGACATAATGTTTACGATTACGAAAGCTTATTCCCCGAAGTTGCCCCCACCGACTGGTGTGGCGAATACTACCGCCAGCGGGCAATCAGCAGGAAGTGACAACCTGGTCATGCCAGCGGTAACGGGTGAAAGGGAAAAGGCTGGTTAGCGTATCCTCAAGCACCGACCAGAACACATGGGGCTGTCCGGAAGCAGACTGATACTAGACTGGATCGTAAGCCATGCGTCTCAGTTGGCAGGTTCAACTCCTGCCCAGCCCCACCCTTATTTACAGCTAGGAGATACCATGACAGACACTGACTTATTCTACAAGAACGGACTGGCTTACATCGTGCAGAGAGTCGGCACCGGCTGGCGCTGCACCATCAAGGGACGGCGTCTCACCGCTACCGGTTGGGGCGCAACGAAGCGGGACGCCATCATAGCCGCTGAACTGGAGGCACAGAATGGACATAGTTGACATCACGAACCCGAAGGATTTGCCGGACGGAGAGTGCCACACGGACGACGGCACCCTGGACGAGGCGCTAACCGGCTTCCGCAAAAAGTGGAGGGGCGAACCGGTCAGCATCTACCGGCTAAACGGGATATATTATTTTGAGATTGAGGAGGATGAGGTATGAGTAAGCGAATACTGATTATTGATAACTGTAACGACTGTCCGCACTTTGACAATGAGTACTATGATTATGACGAGAGATGCAATGAACTACAACGGCATATCGTTT
>NZ_JABXWD010000802.1 GCF_019173545.1 Candidatus Magnetobacterium casense
TAGACTTCTGGCAGGAAAGTTACACGTCAAACGTCAGTTCGGTCTTTTGGGTGGAGTTTGATAGCATCGCCGCTTCTCCATCGGTGACTCAGTTTCTGATGTACTATGGCAACTCAGCAGCCACCTCTGGGAGTAATGGAGATAATACCTTTATCTTCTTTGATGACTTTAATGATGCGAGTTTTAACACTACAAAATGGGATGCCGTGCAGGGAGGAGTCAGTGAGGCAAGTGGATTATTAACACTAACGACAACGGGAGGAGTAAGGGGGGTTGTCAAAAGCGATTCTACTCATGCAGCAGGCATACGATTAAGACAAAGCATGAAGACCTATCAGGCTTTTAACGGCGGGGGAATGAGTCTGAGCGGTATCGCAGATTCCAGTGATGCCTTCTTTCAGTATTGGGCTACGGGTGGCTCTAATCCTTATACCTTCAATTCTTATAATGAAGCTGCTGCACAAACTACTGACACAGGGGTAGCAGGAGATACAAGTTTTCACACTTGGGAGAATCTCTGGGTATCAGGCTCGGTTAAGTGTGTCTTAGATGGTACATTGAAGGCGACTCATACTACTCAAGTGCCAAATGAAAGTCTGGGCGTTTTCTGGTTTAACCCTTACACGAATGTTAATGGTGATAGACTAGATGTTGATTGGGTATTTATCGCCAAGTATGTAGCCGCCGAACCCTCAATCAGCAGTTGGGGAAGCCAAAATACCCTTCCTGCTCCTACGGGAGTCTCAGCCACAGATGGGACTTATACGGATAAGGTCGTAGTCGCCTGGACGGAACCGTGCGGAGCTTCGGGGTATTACCTCTATCGTGGGGGAACGTATGTGACTTCCGTGGCTGCCGGGACGGTATCCTATAACGATACGGGAGCGACGGCGGGGACGGTTGACTGTGGAACGCCATCTGGCACTCCTAATATCGGGTATGTGTCCCTGACGACGGTTGGCGAACAGGCCATTAACGCCTCACCTGTGGCGTATACTCTGAAGTCCTATGCGGGAA
>NZ_JABXWD010000803.1 GCF_019173545.1 Candidatus Magnetobacterium casense
GTCTGAGTAATGATGTCTGCGGGGTGGGGGATGGGCCTGGAGTATGGTTATTGTCTCTCCCCCACCACGGATGCATCATCACTGAGAGGGGAGGTGAGATAACCATGAGACGGAGACGTGGGGGAAGAGGAAGAGAGGGAGAGCACTTGTGTGTCATATGCGGGGAACCTGTTAAACGCTCCGGGGCATACAAGCGCAATAACGGTAAACTGATTCCGGTGCACCCAGGGGAGTGTAACAATACCCTGGCGTACACCATGAGGTGGAGACGGGCGACGAAGGTGGAGCTACAGACACGGATTGAAGATATGGAGAACAAGCTTCAGTTACTGAGACAAATCCGGTTCGAGTGACCGGAGAAAGGGGAATGAAAAATGACGACTATTGTACCAGGCAAAAGGAAGGAACCGTTTGTGGTGTATACGGATATTGAGCAATTGCACTGTGAACCGGAAGAAAAGGAACTCTTGCAGAAGAGGATGCTGTACACGTGGAGGAATAAACCTTTTATTCTCGTGTTCCGGAAAAGGGACACAAGATTTGATACAACGGGGACATTGAAGGTTGACCGTATAATCGATGTGTTCTCATGCCCGAGAGGTTACGAGCTGTGCGGGGTGTTGCTGCCCAGAAAGGAGAAAGATAAATGATCATCCGGCTGAAGTGCATAGCGTGTGGATGGGAGAGGGAGGCGCAAGACGGGGAAGTTAAATCACTGTTGGCGTTTCTCAAAGAATCACGAGTTAAGCATGACGAGGAGAGCCCGGAATGCATCAGACTACAGGACACTGTACAGGACAATGATGAACGGGACATGTTTACCGGGTTGTACAATTATCAACTGACCACTGAGAGTCAATGGGACCCGAACAGCAGTGACGACAAGGAGGGCAAAACATGACTACCTGGAGACGGTGCCTGCGCGATCCGCACCAGTCGGCCCGGACGTTAATCCAATGCGCGAGAGTGTTGTGTCATAAGTGTGGCGAGATGAACGTGGAGGAAGTGAAAAGCCT
>NZ_JABXWD010000804.1 GCF_019173545.1 Candidatus Magnetobacterium casense
TATACTACGTCAAAGAGGTTCAATACCTGATAGCCCAGTTGATCTTCCAAAAGCTCCATGACATCGAACTCATCGTAGTCACCGACATAGAGGAATCACACACAATGCTTGACCTCTGCGCGGTACCATTTCCTACACGCATTGTAAGCGTAGTCGGACTGGACGGCATCTCCTTTTACAGTGCCGTGACCGAAAACGCCAGAGGTTTTATGGTCCACTGTCCCTCTGTTGAACTTGCCTTTGATATCCAGGAGTTCTTTACAACCCTGACCTATCTGCTGACGCATCAGGAAATTCCCATATACACTGCCCCTCCTTACCACATACTACCGGAGGGCAACCCTCTTGCAACAATGGGGATCGCAATGCCTGAGACATCCGTGTTTATCAGACGGGACATACTGAAAACTTATAAGTGGTTGGAATTTCCACGATACGATGCCCCCATGATAACATTCATTGTATCCGTTACGGAAGAGCTATCGCCACTACTGTATCTTAGCCTGTTTTCGATCTACGAGCACTGCGCTGAATATCCCTGTGAGGTACGTATCCTAACGGAAAAGGCCCATATCGCAGACTACATCCGCAGCATATGCAATGCCACCGTGTTTGAAACCAAAGGTGACGACAACCGCTTTGGTGTATTAAACGACATTGCAGGGTCTGCAACAGGCAAGTATCTGTTCTTCATGTCCTCCAATATAGCGCTGACCCACACATCGGTACCGGAGATTGCAATGACATTTTCGGAGTATCCCGGGGCTGGCATAGTGGCCGGTAAGACGGTATATCTCACGGAAATCATAGACAATGCCGGCTGTATACTGCTTGCCAACGGCTACAGGGTCAAGTATGGTTGGAATAAGCCTCGACAAGAGCTTAATTGTGCGTATCTCAGGGAAGTTGATTTCTTTCTCATGGCTTTTTTTGCAATCCGGGGTGATGTCTTCAAGGGAGTCAATGGATTTAGCGCCCTGGAGTTTGGCGACTTATGTGGTCAGGCGACCCTCCA
>NZ_JABXWD010000805.1 GCF_019173545.1 Candidatus Magnetobacterium casense
CACTTCTGGCAGTGCCTGTTGAAACCGTTCTCGGACCTGTGTCATAATGCTCCTCATAGCAGGATGCGCAGCAGGTGAGCACCGCAGCTCAAAAATATGCGCCCACTCCCGAAAATTCGCCGTGACAACGATTTCCGTCTTCAAAGCGTTCGGAAGCACATCTCTAGCCTGTTGTGGCTGCCAGCCTTCCGCCAGTAGGCTGTTGTAGTCTGATTCTGCTTCCAGCAACGAGACCAGCCAGCAGTGGCAGGCACCTCTGTAGAGCCTAGCTTTTGTCTGGTCCATCTGTCCTTCTGGTACAGTTCCCATTAGCCACGGCGGAATA
Source organism: Candidatus Magnetobacterium casense (assembly GCF_019173545.1). Taxonomy (GTDB): domain Bacteria; phylum Nitrospirota; class Thermodesulfovibrionia; order Thermodesulfovibrionales; family Magnetobacteriaceae; genus Magnetobacterium; species Magnetobacterium cryptolimnobacter. The sequence continues at coordinate 326 of NZ_JABXWD010000805.1, forward strand.
ATAAACTCAATCCCTTGCCTGCCATAGTTAACGTATCTAGTACTAGTTTGGGTGAAACTCGCAATTCTGTGCCTGACCGCCTCGTGTGACACCCCGCGGTCGACGGTAAGCTTGACAGTAGCACTCACGTGCTCAATGACTGACTGGTGGTTCCGTCCCATCAACATCCGCACGAACCGAGGAGCCGACTCCGCAGTGATCTTGTCCTCGCTTTTGTACGCTGTCCTTCCAGCTAGCTCGATCAGCCGCAGTGACTCCTCCCGAGACGGCATGGATAGGATCTCGAAACTCGGTAGGACAAGCTTCATTTCTTTGCTCCTCTTCATCAAAAAACGTGCGCTGACCAGGCAGCGACTTCACCTGTCGTCTACCCGTACCAAGTCTTGGGACCCAGCTATCGAGCCGTATCTGCCTACAGAAGGCACAGTTACACTTCTTGCTCATGAAACAGGTCCCGCGGAAGAAACAAGATCCCGTTAAACCACTGTACGCACTTAACAGGAATGCCACGAAACGAAAGATTGTCCCAGGTCTTTGGCGCCTCGTACTGTAACAGCTCAGCTCTGTTGGTCAAGTCCTCTTGAATATCCTGCAACTGGTCTGGACCAATCACCCAGACCATGTTGCTGGAAGCGCCGCCTTGTCGTTTATGAGCCCGTCGCAGTTCTTGAACAATCGTTGACGCCAT
>NZ_JABXWD010000806.1 GCF_019173545.1 Candidatus Magnetobacterium casense
ATAGGGTTCTGGGAGAAAAGTGCGGGTGCTCCAAGAGAAAACCAGCTTGTATGGTTGAGTGGGCTTATGGTGCATTTCCTTGATGAGGAGAAGCTGTCTGTGATGGGACGGTTTGTAAGGGGTTACTCTACTGGAGTGGGAGGTGTAGCAGTTATTGGCAGGCGTGATAATGACGCCAAGTATGTGTGGAACCTGTTCAAGCACGAGGTCAGTCATGTGATTCTCAATGGTTTCGGCATGCCTCTGGATGAGAAAGTTCACCATGAGAAGTTTGCTGTCTTGAAGCTGGAGGACCTTCCACCGCAATAGTCACCTTCCCTGCCACGAGATTTCTTCAAAAGCCCCTCTTGCTTGTATTAAAGAAGTAGAGGGAAGCCAAAAGGAGGAAATCAAATGGCAACCACGAATAGCAGTAAGCGTCGTCAGTCCTACGAAGTGCGAGTGGCCGAGTTCGTGGCCAATAACGGCCCCGAGTTCACGCTCGAAAAGATCACGTACAGCGAGGATGACATGGAGTGTGAGGCGTGTGGGAAGTCCAACATCCACACCCTTTACTGGGTCAAGTCGACCTCGACCGGCAAGGTGTTCGTGATCGGCTGTGAGTGCCAGCTCTTGGTGCTCCCGGTGGCCGAGGCTCATCTCCCGGCTTCGCAGGTCCGCAATCTGGACCTCACCAGCCTGGTCAAGCTGGCGGCCAAGTACGGGTGTGAGCTGACCTACAGCAGCAACCCCTCCGATGAGGAGATGGCTGAGCTGGCGTCTGAGGTTATCACGGCCCGTCGCCGGTTTGCCAATACCGCCGGCTGGATGAGCCGCAGGGCGAAGGTCATCACTCCGGCCCAGCTCGAGCTCCCGCTCGAAGCGACCGCCTAGTCAAGTCGGGATGGACAGGGTCCTGAGGATGGGCCCTGTCCTTCTCCGCCGATAGTATCCCTCTGAGCAGGAGGGATACATGATATCCAAGTCAGAGTCTATAGACTTCCTTGCACAGTGGAAGGTGGCGAGTGAGGC
>NZ_JABXWD010000807.1 GCF_019173545.1 Candidatus Magnetobacterium casense
CCCGCCTAGCCTCGTTCTGAAGGTCAACCAAGCTGGCCCCGGCTTCTGTCCCAAGCATGAAGCGGCAATCCCCCACGAACCGCCACCAATCGTCACCGTATAGCCGCCCTTCTTCGCAACACATGACATCATTCCGTAGCCCTCTGGTTCGCAACAACCAGCCATAGGCCAAGTTCTCTTTGTCCTGACCGCCCAATCCGCGCCAGATCGGTTGCTTCCTGGTACGATAGCCTACGTCAATCATCCTTTTGTGAGCAGGCTTGGCGTACTTCTCAGCTTTGTACTTCATCGTTTCGCTGACATATCCTGTCAAGGTCGTTGTTACCTTGTTGGCAACCGCGCCAAACACCTCGGCAATACCATCCGGCTGCAATAGCGAATAGGCCCGGTCAATGCCTACCAGACCCATGAACATCAGCCTTTCAGGGATATACTGGTAATCGTCCTGAAAGTAGCCCACCTTGTACGCCTTGGAATCCTTGACATAATCAAACCAGCGTGGGTCTATGTAGTCATAGAAGAAGCTGAACCCCGAACCGAACAGGGAATAGTGCAGCACGATCACTTCAAACTCGATATAGGGCAGAACACGGGGGAATCCCAAGGCCACGTTGCACTCCATGACTCCGTATTTGGAATAGCGGAGGCCATGCACATGATCCAAGATGGTCTGCGCGTTCCCGGCTAAGGGGTAGTGATAGACCAGCAGGATCCCCTTATTCACCCTGCCCGCCTCTGGAATACATACCCTCTTATGCGGGACAAATGCCCCAGACTGTCAGGGTTGCACACCTTGGACAGCCGCAAGGCTTCTTCGCTGAACACCGTATTGTGTTCCACCTGTGATTCACCAACGATCAGCGGGTAGTACACCCTCGTAAGGTAGTCATACATCCCCAGGTGGAATACGGAGACACAATCGAAACGCTTTTCTACGCAGGGAATGATGTCTCGGACGTGCGTATAGCAGTTGATAGTCGCTGGCTTCAACAGGGGCAAGCCCACCTGC
>NZ_JABXWD010000808.1 GCF_019173545.1 Candidatus Magnetobacterium casense
GTGCCCTCTATGGAGTTCTCCAGCCAGTCGGCATAGTCATCCCCTGGCGGTTTCTCATCTATTGGGTAATCAGGAGTAAAGATGTATTGACCAAAGACGTACGGCACCACATCACCGGCATAGGGGACTACCACAAGAAAGTATGATGCCCCAGCACTGGTCAGAGTCGTCACCCCCTGTACCGTAGTCACCATGTCGACATCCCATTCCTGCCCCAATAAGGTGGCCAGGTACAGGATCTTACTGGATACCATCTCCGAAACCTCCGCCGCTGTCCCGGTGTTCCAGGTGATGTCGTCAAACACAGTGCTGGGGATAGCCCCGTCCCAATCCACCAGGGGATTACCTATCAACTGAACGGATATATTGCCTTCCCATGTCGGGGCATCATCCGCCGGGACATAGAAGGCAACTACCCCGAGCCCATAGCCCTGGTCCTTATATGGGAACGCCGCGGCAGTGGCGATAACCGTATCCTCATCCTTCAACCTGAATATGAACAGTTGGTCGGCGTTCTGGGTGGCATTGATAGTAATATAATAGGTCACCAGGTAGAGCTGTGCCCCATCTTCATTATAGTTTTGGTATGCCGCCACCTCCCGGAGCTCCAGGTCGGTAGGCTGTTCCACCGCAGCGGCCACCGGAACGGCAAGGGATAGGCTCAGTAGAACGGCCAATAACACAGGGGACAAATATCTTAGTGCTTTCGTATGCCGCATTTCGTTCTCCTGTACCCATCGCTAGTTACCCATACCCAATGACCATCTCTGCAAATCACCAGACGGCATCCCACCAAAACCAACCTACTGCGATTCTTCATAGCATAGGTCTATCTGGGAATGGCCGCTGCTGTTCCATGGGCTTACCCGCCTTCACCCACTCTATGATATCCTCCGCTCTTTGCTTGTCTGGATAGCGTTGACCATATTTCCAGTTCTCCACCTGGCGAGTAGTGATACCACAAGCACGGCTGATAGCGACGATTTCTCTGTAGTGAAACCCGGAAC
>NZ_JABXWD010000809.1 GCF_019173545.1 Candidatus Magnetobacterium casense
ACCGCATCGGATGATGTAAGCGTTGCATCCGTAACCTGGGCGTGTGCCACTTGTAACCCTGCCAGTGGCACAGCTACAGGCACGATTACATGGAGCTTTACGGCCTCTACGCTCACACTGGGAGCGAATGAAATTACCGTGACAGCGACAGACCCAAGCAGCAAGACGGGGGCTGACACGATTACAGTGACAAGGGTAGCTGCTCCTGTTTTCAGCGGCACAATAACGGGTTTAGTGGGTACAGGGGGGACAGGTGCGGTGAGTAAGGGGACTAGCGGGTATATCGGATGGTAGGGAGGATGTTATGAAAAAGATTCTGTTGGTGCTTGTGTGTTTGTTTCTGATGGTTGGTGTGGCAAACGCTCAGTCATGGATCACAGCGAACCAGGCAACGGTAGGATGGGACGCAGTAGCTCCGGTAGCCACGGGGGATGTAATCAAGTACCAGGTCTACACCCGTGTAGGCACGTCAGGGGCTGGCTCCCCTGTAGGTGGGGAGATCACAGCGACCCAAACGGCTATCACCTTTAACGTGGAGGGGAGATATTTTGTCGGGGTGAAGGCAATCAGGTACCCGTTAGGAGAGACGGTGGGCATTCCGAGCGTGACGACCTCGTGGAGCAATGACGCTTCGGTGTGCGCTGCCGCTGGCCCTTTCGGTATAGTGTATTTTGCCGCACCCCCGGTAGTTCAAGGATTAAGAAATGTACCGTAAGGGTTGAGTAGCGGAGACTGGTATGACTGATTGTCCTCATCACTCTGGAATTGAAACTGCGTTGAAAGCAATCTGTCAGAAAATGGACATACGATTTGACGCTCAGGACAAAGCCCTGGAGAAAGCCACACAGGAAATGGACCGCAGGCTGGAGGGCATGAACGAGTTTCGAAGGCAGTTGGATATGCAGGCAGGGACATTCGCTACGAGGACGGAGTTAAAAGCGGAAGCCGATAAACTGGAACTGAGGCTGGCTCCACTGCTGAGAATGGGTGCTATTCGGGAGGGGTCC
>NZ_JABXWD010000081.1 GCF_019173545.1 Candidatus Magnetobacterium casense
AAGGGGCGGTTTGTGGCAGGGGTGCCCCACCCCCTCCGCCCCCCTTCAGAACCCCCCGCAAGGGGAGGGGCGAGGCGCCCCGGCCACGAAGAAGTCCCCTTGACCCCTTTCTGTTTGTTATAGTTACTTATGTTCGCTTACTTATGGCAATTGGTTATTGCGACACTTTGACGGTATATGCCTTCCAGAACATTTTTAAAGGATCATAGGCATCCCACAGTCCGTTCATGTTAGTGTCTACCACGAACCAGAACGTGTAGTTGCCATCAGAAGGTACCGTAACGGTTAATTCCGTCTGTGGCAGGGTGAACAGCGGGCCTTGGTGGGCATACGTAATCCAGTTGATCCAACCCAATCCCTGGTCGAGGGCAAAGCTGCCGTAGTTGTTACCTCCCATGTAGAAGAGCCACCAGTCGGCGTTAATGTTGGCATAGTAGCCCGCATCCAGGGCGACTGTAACCTTTAATTCCCGTGCGTTAGTCTCTGACTGTTTCACCTTGAGGGAAGGAATGGGATAGCCATAGCTGCTCAGGCAAGTGTCAAAGACAGTGCTCTTGCCTTTTTCCACTTTCACGGTTTTCGTTACCGGATAATAGCCATATGCTGAGACGTCCATTGTGTTTGTGCCATCTGAAACGATCATTTCATAATAGCCGTTATCATTACTTACGGCTGTCCACTTGTCAGCAACCTTGACTTTTGCGTTATCAATTGCGGTGTTAGTTGTGCAATTGGTGATGGTTCCGTTTATTGCAACAGGTAAAGACGGCGCTGTCGGTCTGTATACGGAGAGATCGTAATCCGTGCCGCTGCCAAAAACACCGGTTTCGGCGCTGCTTATGCTTGCATAGTAGACACCTTCTTCCGTAAATTTCCAACTGAGGATAAGCTCTTCACCAGCCTTACGGCTCTCTTTGTATGTTACAACATTAGTGCCATAGCTGCCATAGAGGTAGATTACGGGACGACAGTTTTGACCTTGATTTGCGACCTTTATCTCATAGGTGTCGCCCTTTAACGCGTAGAACCTCACATAGTCTGCATCGCCGGCCTTGTGGAAGTTGTGACTCTGAGCCTTGCCATCGATTGCTATTGCATTTGCCTGTGAATAGGTATCGTCCGGTTCATAGGCATCCTGCGTTGTGGTGCCTGCTGCCTCGACTGGCTTACAGTTTAGCGATATCACGATATACGTCAACATCAGCATTATCCATAAGAGCGTCTTTACTCCTGACGCCGGTAATTCTGCCCGGTTTGCGGTTGGCTTCATGTTGTTTGTGTCTCTGACTTTACCCATCTTGAAAACACCTCTTTGTTTTATAGGTTTGTTAAGCGTACCAAAGATACGCTTTTTATGTAAGAGTCACGTGTCTTTACAGATAGCTGTTCTTCTCTGCTTATTTCGTCATTATGATGTCATCTTCTTTTACCTCTTCTTTTACCTCATTGCCGGTGTGGATATTTATCTCTATAATCTTAGCTTCCGACCATGCGTCTTTTGCGTCTGTTACAACGGCCCTACCATAACAAGAATCATCCGTTGTCATGACATCTTTGCATTTTGCTAACAAACGACATGATATATTGTCTACTATATCTTTTTTGTTGAAGAGATACAATCTTGTCCCATTGCGTATTTTCCATGGCTCTTTACCTTTGTCAATTTTAAATTTTTCATGGTTTATCACACCTTTAACGTTACCTCTTGTAAATGGAAAATTATCGTAAAGAAATGTTGCAAGTTCTTGTTCATATCCTGTGGATTTAGCAGTATAGACATTAGGCGCTAAGATAGTCTCTTCAGGAGGTATGTTGCACTTGATAGCCTTTTCTTTATCAGAAAAACAACCTGTGTCAATAATTTTGGCAATAATGTCTTTTCTATTAGTAGTTAGCAGCAGAAACATATCGACATTTGTTTCTATGGCGGCATTTTTGGCATTGTCAGGGGTGATGGTTATACCATCTTTAATGTTGTATTTATTTACTATTTTTTCTTTTTTGCCATCATCAATATCAACGATAGTAAACCTTTGTGAATCTTTAAGTTTACGATATATCTCTTTATACGTATCCTCCGTCTTGTTAATTAAATTCCCGTTTTTATCAACAGCGATAATAGCAACCCTTAACAGCATGTCACGTCTTGACAGTTCTAATCTTTTAACGTTGATTGAGGATTGCTTTGGGTCTTTTACCTGTTTAGTATAAGCAACAAGTTTAATTTCATTATTCCCCTCATTCTCCTCAGCACTAACAGGTATTGTACAGTGGAAGGTATAGCTGCTTTCTGTTTTTGTAAAGTTATCTTTTTCGGAGCATTTAATTTCTTCGCCGTTATTGTATAAGATTAAATCAGTAAATTCACCAAGATTGGATACAGTGAACATGATTGTTAATGATCTGTCAAATGTGGCGAAACTATTTTTATATCCAAGATATCTGCCTTTTGGTTGAATTTTAATGGAAGAAGATTGTTTGCGTATGATATCATCGTAAAAATTCGTTGCTTCCGTTATAAATTTCCTGAGGGCTTTAATAGAGGTAGGTGTAATTTCTATCAGTAGATCAAACATATCTTTTGCGATACTGAGGCAATTCTTTCCTATCACAACACCGTCTTTGCCAATATAACAGCCTTCGCCTACAACGACATCGCTGTCTGATGCCCCATTTTGTGCAAGGAGAACTTCGCCGGTCAGGGCAGCGTTTTGCTGAGTCTCCGGAAACGTATATTCCGTACTATTGCCAGCCTTGTCTGTTGCTTTTATAGTTATTGTCTTTGTCGCTAATATTACATCAAAAGACCATTCTTTTTCGCTCATATTTGATTTGCCAGTGAATTTGTTTTCTTCGTTAAAAAGCACTTCCCTGATACCATAATTATCATAAATAGTTCCAACTACCCTTGTCTTGCCATCAGTCTCCTCTGCACTGCTAATTGCGATTGAAGGTCCCTCCCTGTCAAGTGTAACCTTGACATCTTTCTCTGACGACTTCCCTACAACATCAACCGCCACTATCTTAATCGTCTTAACCCCCTCGCCTTCTAACTCACAGAGGTCAACCTCCGCCTTAAAGCCGCACGATTCATCAGATAACCCTGGCGGGAAATGTTTATAGTACAATATCTTATCACCTTCAGTTTCCAGGCAATACAACAACGGCTTACCGTTCAGTATAACAGGCTTTACATTGTTGGCTGACTTAGCGATCCCCTCGACAGTGTACATGCAGTTGGTTGTGAGAGTATCAGCAGGCTTGAGATCAATTACAGGCTTATTCCTGCGAAACTCTTCAAGCCATTCGCTATACATATTTATAGACATGCTATACGTCGGAGTGGTAGGCTGTGAATGTCTTTCAGGCGGTGCGCTATACATCTTTCCAAGCATGTCATACGTCGGAGTGGTAGGCTGTGAATGTCTTTCAGGCGGTGCGCCATCCACACTTCCAAGCGTACCACTAGGCAGAGCAATGTACTGCGAATACATTTCAATCATGCTAACCAAAAGCTCTTGCTGCTTTTTTTTGGCCTCATTAGAATAATAAACGGCCTTTGAGGTCGGTATTTTTAGAGATATATTAAGCTCTTTTTGTGCCTTGTCATAATAGGACTTGGCAACTGCACTATCAGTTTGTCTATATTCTTCAGCGAGCAAGAAGTACACTATGCCAAGTTCTCTGTGAGGAAAATAATCCACGTAGTGTGTATCGTCAATCATTGATTGCCATCTTTCATCGTTTTTTAGCCTGATGGCGGCTTCAAGGTCATTAACTGCAAATTCAAGGTATTTAATAGCCCCTTCTTTTTGCCCATTTTCCAACTTGTCCTGTCCGCAGTCTGAAAAAGACACTCCACGTTTGTAATAATCAAGCCATGTGTTCCCTGAATCAGCTTCTATTGTGTCGCATTTTAAATTGCATTCCGGTGTTGTAAAACATGCCCCCTCGACTGAATTACAGACAAACGTTATCGCAATATACGCAAAGATCAACGTTGCCCATAAGTACCTCTTTATTCCTGATGCCGGTAGTAGCCCTGTCATCTGATTAATGCCTCTCTCCATGCTGCCTGAACCTCTGACTGTAATCACCTTAATCCTCCCTTCACAGATACATGATAATAGACGTATACACCGTATGTTCACGGACGTCCTGGGAGTAATTCCAGGACTTGCCAACGAGGTCGCTTCCAACGTCTGACCCCCACCTGTACTGATATGCGATGTCCCAGGCGAATCTCCCGGCGGCCAACCCCGTCCCTAAACTCAGTCCATAGTAATCATCCGGATGGTTACTCGCCGGGGCCTGGTCGTAGAACACCCCGGCACGCACGGGGATCGTAAACTGCGGTCGTATACACAGGTACTCCGCCCCCAGGCGCACCTGAGTGGTTGCCTTGATGTGAGATTCGCCCACCGGTTCATTCGTTATCGCTGATGTCTCCGTGCCTTGGGAGTCGGTGCGTTTAAATTGCTCCCAATGGGTGCGGTAAACGTCAATGGCCAGCGTAAAGGGGTCATCATAGCGGTAGGCAACCCCTACGCCGTAGGACATGGGCATATAGAGCCTTTCGTATGCCTTGTGTGTTTCGCAGACATTGTTTTCATTGCATGATGGATACTCACGCGTGAGTCTGGCCTTAAAGGGGGTCTTAAAGACCGCACCTATTGTGAACTCCTCATTTATCATCAACATAAGGCCAAGGTTGGCATTATATCCGCTTAGGGTGTACTTGTTTGCGTTCCACGTTGAGCCATTTATATCCATACGGTCTTGCCAACTGTTTTGACTCAGCCCGTCGTCATAGGTGTTGAGGGTAATGCCGGCTGATAGCTTTTCGCTTATCTGCATGGCGGTGGATATACCTACAGCGGATATCCTTCCCTTTTGACGATAGCTTAAGTTGTCTATTGCCCCGTTGCCAGGATCGTAAACAGAGAGGCTCCACTTACGGTTGAAGTCGTACAGGTGTTGGTAGCTCGCAGACACCACCATGTTGGTGCCCAGGATGGCAGTCGGGATTGGATAGACGCCGCTGAGGTAGTTGAGGTTGCCATCCGAGACGCTTTGGTGGACAGAGTTTATCTGTTCCGTGGCAAACTTGTTGTCCTCGGAGCGGCTGTATGTCGAGCCAACAATTGAGACCTCCGGCGTACCCAGTTGGATAAGCCCGGCGGGATTCCACGATGCTGCGGTTGCGTCATCGGCCACGGCTATAAACGCCCCGCCCATTCCCAACGCCCTCGCCCCAGAACCAACAGGATTAGGCGAGGAACCAATCTCCGGCTTGTCGTCGGAGTTGCACACCATCGGAGTTATTCCAAAAACCCCGGCTAAAACTAAAAGACATAAAAATACTCTGCTAAGACTTCTCATTTCTTTCTTCCCTCCTTCTTATTTCGTCATCACTCTGTCGTGTATCTGAATTACAGTATTTTGATCTACATTAAGTATTTTAGCCTCTGAGACATCACCGTATACATTTGTTACAACTGCTTTGCCGTAAATATCAAGAAACGCATTTGCCTTATCCTGACATACCTCATTATGAAAAAAGTTTCTTTTATAACACTCTTCCATTTTTTTAAAAGAGCTACCTCCCTTATTAAAAAAGAAAAGTCTCGTTCCTGCTCGAGATTTCCAGATTGGCTCACCTATATTAATTTTGATAATTTCATTATTTTTGACATTTAGAACTCTACCATCAATAAATGGGAATTTATATTCAAGAATTTTTACTAACTCATTTGAGAATTGTTTTAAATCTATAGTGCTTGTATTGGAAAATATTGATGTTAATCCAGTTAATTCAGTACATATAGGGTCTTCATTTATTGTAACGAAACAGCCTGTTTCTATCAAATCGGTTGTAATTTCATTTTTCTTAATGGTTACTAATAAAAACAAATCCACTTTTCCATAAATACCAACATCTTTTGCATTTTTGCCATTGATAATTGTATCAGGTTTTATTTGGTGTTTTTTGAGTTTATTTGTTTCATTTTTATCAAATGTAACAACTTCAAATCTCTTTGAATTTATAAATCCATTTACTATTTTTTTGTATTTTTCGTCACCAATAAAATTACCCTTCTCATTAAATACAACAATACCAAGTCTTAACAAGTTTTTTTTGTTATCTATTATACCCAACTTTCGAGTAAAAAATAGTGATGGAAACTTTTTACCTTTTTCATTAATGGTAACAAGTTTAATAGTATTAACAGTATTTGGTTTGAGTTTTATATTATGAGAAAAACTATAACTATGCTCTCCGTTATTCAATTTACTTTTACCTGTTTTACTAATTTCCTTATCATTATTATACAGGGTTAAAAAAGTATTATCATCATAGTTGGAAACACTAAAGTTGAAATTTAAAAAATTCTCATATGTATAAATCTCTGTTTCTATATCCGTATTAAGATAATTAACTTCTTCTGTATCAAGATAGTTAACTTTTTCAGGGGTTATTTCAACTACAGGAGGTTGTTCGTTTAATAACTTTTGTAATTCAGCTATTGTTTCAAGTAGATGTTTAAAATTTTTAGCTAAATTAGTGACAATTTCCATTGGTATTGTCGGTGAGTTTGTTATTAATCCATGTATAGTTGGATAACCAGTTAGCTTCATAAGTTGTTCTACCATTTCTACGCAACTACTTGATATACCAATTCTTCTACCAATGATAAAAACACAATCTTTATTTGCATCTGATGTTCCCCTTTGAGCAAAAAGCAATTCGTCAGTCAGGTAGGAGTTCTCTCTAGTACCTGGGAGCGTTATTTTAGTAATATTACCGACTTTGTCTTTTGCTTCTACTATAACCTTATTTGTATCTGACGGTAATTCGCTACTTGTATTAAATTTCCACACAGTTGCCATACGAGAGTCATTAGGAAGTTCATTTTTTCCATTAAATATAACAGATTCAATACCATTATCATCGTAGACAGTACCCTCTACAGTTATTTTTCCATTTAGTGTTTTTACGCCGGCAATAGCAATACCAGGTCCCTCTCTATCAAGAGTTACAGTAATTGCCTTTTCCTCTTTGACATCAAGTGTTTTTATCGTGATTGTTTTATCGTTTGGAATATCTTGTTTACCGTCTAACTCACATAGGTCAACCTCCGTCTTAAATCCACACTCCTTAGCAGATAATCCTACAGGGAAATGCTCATCTGATGGTTTTCCATCTTTAATTTTCAGGCAAAATAATAAACCTTCATCGCTTATTATTGGAGGTTTCACATAGCCATCTTTTGACGAGACAATACCAGATACCTCATATTTGCATGCGTTTGTGAGATTATCCTCAGTTTTTTGTGGTGTAAGGATAGTTATTTGAGGTTTTTCTTTTGTGTCAAACTTCCCTCTGGCCTCATTGAGATAATAGACGGCCTTTGAGGTTGCAGTATCATATGTGTCATCGCTTTCCTTCTTTTTTTCTCCTTCCAACCCCAGAGATATGGCAAGTTCATCCTGTGCCTTTTTATAAGAATCTATAGCACGTTTATTATTGTTTTGCTGATATCCTTCACCGAGCAGGAATTGAGCTATCCCCAGCTCTCTGTGGGGGAAGTAATCCACGTAGTGCATTCCGTAGGTTCTGGCGTGCCAGCGCTCATATTTTTTGATCCTGATGGCGGCCTCAAAGTCCCTGACTGCCGATTCGAGGTATGGTCTGGCCGCTTCTGTATCCCCCTTGTCCGACAACGCCTGTCCGCAACTTGAAAAGGACACCCCACGCTCGTAGTAATTGAACCACCGCCCCCTGAAGGCGCCCTGCACCTTGCCGCACTGTAATTCACCTCCGTCAGACTTGACCGTAGCGCTCATTCCTGCACAGCCACTGAGGATAAAAAACACCCCCGTCACTATCAATAAAACAATACCCCTTAACGTGTTAACTCCCTTATTCATGTTACCTCCATGTTTTTTTATATTTAACTCTTTGTCTGTTAGCTTACACTACTTGTCCACATTTACCTTGATGCTGGTTGAGCATTTATCGCCGTCCCTGGAACAACCACTTGAGTATATATCGAAATTGAAGGTGTATGGCTCACTACTTTCAGGTAACCCGGATATCCTTAACAACTCCGTGAGTTGTAAGTTTATTAGGTTTCCAGTGTAGCTTACTGATAGCCCTCCTTGCCAACTGCCGCTTGCCGCGTCATAGTAATAATTGCCAATTGGCGTTTGCGCATAAAGCCACCAATAAGCATAAGAATCCATAGTATCCATCTTTTTATTGGGACTAAGGGCAACCTTTAACGAAAGGGTGTCTTCAGTTTTTATTTTAATCTCATTGAACAAACAGTTTGCCCTCAGCGTAAGCTTCGGGTACTTGCTACATTGGCCGGATTGCTCTTGTAAAGCAGCGCCGGCAGGGGAAGATGACGACTTCTTTTCGATCGTTGCCATTTGTGGTGATGAGATGTTTCCTGCCTTGTCAAGGGCATACACTACCACTTTGTAGGTGCCAGGCTTATTGAAGCCATCATACTCTGCCTCGTAGGAGCCATATCCTGCATGGGCTAACTCAAAGGATGGCAGAGTCGTTACAGGTATACTGGCAGATGACGGTACTACATCAGGGGTGAATACCTCCGCCCACACGCGCGTAATGTTGTCAAATGGATATACGTTCTGAGCTATGATCTTATAGGAGCTATTCCCATCCGATAACTGTGCGTATTCCGGCAATGCTTTTCCGATTCTGGGTCTTTCATTTGCGTATGTCTTATTGCTGCCTATGTAGAAGTCTTCTGCAAATTTTCCATTGTTGCAATCATCGATGACAGCCTTTCTATTGGGACAATCGCTAAATTTTCCGATGCCATCCTCAGCCTCAAGATATGCATCGTAAACAGGATTACCATTGGCGACACTGTTCCAGAAAAACCGTGAGAAGGAAATGTTGTTTGTATTTGTGATGTACGCATTATCATCTTCTAACGCACTTGCAAGAAACAAGCGTTTCCCATAAGCCGGTGATGCCAACTCATCAATAAAGCTGCCAGACATACAGGCATCATAAACAACTACAATCTTACCCTGTATTTTTTGCTGAAGATCTTCAAGCCACTCTTTTAACTGTAATGCTCCAAGCTGTTCGTCAAAATGTATGTTAAAGCTGCTATCGCCACCATGACCTACAAGATAGATAATGACGTCTGTAGCCCCCGGAGCCCAGTTCGTGATTGCCCGCTTGAGATTCTCTGTACTGGCATTATCATTTACAACATATGAGCCATCAATGGTCAGATACTTATCCGGGCTTAGATAGTAAATCTGTTCACGCGTAAAACCTTGCAGCCTGACAGTGCGATAGGCAAGATTGGCGCTGTACTGTATAGCTCCCCATATCTCGTTGTTTTGTACCACATTCTTATAGTCAACAATCTTAGGGCCGCTGCCGGCTACGATGATTGCCTTTTTTATGGTCGTGTTGGCAGCAGGGATCGCAAACACCTCAACACGGTGATTCGTGCTATCTACCACGTATGGCCTGACATAAGGTTTGCCGGCAGGATTACCACCGCTGCCAAATGCTATGCCTATGGGTTCGTTTAAATCCCCTGCGCTGCTTCCCGGGTTGCCCCACTTGTCCAGGAGAAAACCGGTTGGTGTGAACTTCTGAACCCTGTGGTTTCTTAACTCCGTTACATAGATGTTGTTGCTGCTGTCAACGGCAATAGCAGATGGAAACTTAAACTGCAGTTCGTTATACCCATAGCTGCCCCATGTCATTACAAACTTGCCCTGTGGGTCGAATTTCTGTATGCGATGGTTACCAAAGTCTGCTACATATATATAACCGTCCAGGTCTACCGCCACGGCAGCAGGATAACTAAATTGTCCCTGTCCGTTACCAGCAGCGCCGGTTCCTATCTTGAGCAGATGCTTCCCGTCAGAGGTCAACTTCACCACGCGGTGGTTAAGCGTATCTGCCACATAGATATTATCACCGGTATCTAAAGCAATCCCTGATGGGAATTTTAATTGCGTATCACCGCTGCCGTAACTGCCCATTTGGGTTATGTATCTTCCGTTGGAATTAAACCTTTGAATCCGGTGATTTCCCCAATCGGTTACAAACACATCGCCTTGTGCGCCTAATGCAATGCCACCTGGAAAATGGATACAGTCATCTCTATTGTTGACGCTAAGGACTTCTATTGTGTCATTTTCATTATTTATTCGCAAGTTGCATTGAAAATCAAACTGCCCGTCTCCTGCTCCTTTGTCTCCCCACCGTGCTTGAAAAGTGTTGCCTGGAGCAAACCTCTGGATGCGATTATTGCCGGCATCCACGACGTAAACATCACCGCCCGAATTGACAGCAATACCGCTGGGATACTTGAAAAAACCATCGCCTTGACCGCTGGCCGCCCATTGAGCGATAAATCTGCCTTCTTTGGTGAACTTCTGTATCCGCAGATTATCCCTGTCGGTAACATAGACATAGTTGTTTGAATCGATGGTCACTCCATAAGGGTCAAGTAACTCGCCCGCACCTGACCCCATGCTACCCCATTTGTCAACAAGTATGCCATCTTTGTTAAATATCTGTATCCGGTGATTATATGAGTCGGCCACGTATATATTGCCGTCTTTCCCTATACTTATGCCAGCCGGATTATAAAACTGGCCATCCTCCTTGCCATACCGACCCCACGAGGTTAAGAAGCTGCCGTTTTTATCGAACTTCTGTATACGATGATTTGTCATGTCGGTAACATAGACGTATAGCTTGTCTGTTGCTATACCGTAGGGATATTTAAACTGGCCACTGCCATCACCTTCAGTCCCCCAAGAAAAGAGACACTCACCCTTTGGATTAAACTTATCAATGCGGTGTCTCTTTGTATCAACTACATATATGTAACCATCCTCATCTACAGCAATCCCGGAAATACGGTCAATTTCGCTCCCACCACAACCGTATTTTTTGAGCAGTTCGGTGATTGTACCGTCTACCGCCATCTTTTGGATTCTTTTATTGAATGTATCGGTCACGTAGATGTTACCGTCTTTGTCCACAGCCACACCGATGGGATTATCAAAGTGGCCCAATTCCGAGCCCTTACTTCCTATTCCTGTCATAAACTGACCGTCGCTTGTGTATTTTAAGATGCGGTGACTCTTCGTATCTGCAATATAGATGTTATTCTTGCCGTCAACTGCTATACCCTCTGAATAGTTGAAATACCATGGCTGCTTTAACGCCGGAAACATGCTTTCATACCTGTAGCTGGTATCAGAAAACGAACTGACCGGTGACACAAACATTGAAACAACCCAGCATACAATCATAGCCCCAAAAACCCTGCCCATACCACTGTAACTCCGACAACCTCTGATCATAACACATTTCTCCCTTCTGTTATAGTGTCAGTTTATAACGTGTATAGCTGTTTCTATAATCTTTATAGTGCCACTAAATACATTGTAGCATAGAAAAAAATAAAAACCCAGTGAATTTTACTTCACATAATGATTTTAGAATATGAATAGGTCATTTACATAAACATTCAGATCGGAACGATTACCGTCATTATCCTACTTACTCATGTTACGCATATAGGCAAAAAAAGGTGTAGAAGTTTAAATAACCGCTCCAAATATGTACTATGGATAAGATTAAATGGGGTCAAGGGGACTGGTCCCCTTGTGGGTGGGTCTGAGGGGTAATGCTGTTGACTTAAGCATATCGAACAACGCCATGACACCATTTTTTCCTTGACTTTTTTGTATGTCGTGGTTGAGATGATCGTTTCTCTTTCGGTCGATAATAGA
>NZ_JABXWD010000810.1 GCF_019173545.1 Candidatus Magnetobacterium casense
GTTTAAGATAATCGAGGACGGGGTTAGCCCTATGTTCGTACATAGCAGGTGGGCGGCCAGCTCTGACAGAAGCGAAACCGCAAACGACCTTCCCCTCAGGAGCTTGGCAGCGGCCTGCATTGTGCTGCCACCCCCGGCAAAGATGAAGTCCTGGATGCCGTAGAAATCCCCTGTTACCAACAAGAACTTTTTATCCTCGTAATCCTTGATCCGCTCTGTGTCCATACTGTCGGTCTGTTGATGATACATGTAAATGGCCGAGGCAATGGCAGAGGTTGTCCTGGAGTGGTCATAGAGTGAGATATCGGGTATTGTCCTGCCCACGGTGGCAGAGGCAATACTTGAGGCATAGGTCATGAAGAGGCTATCAAAGTGCTCAAACCACAGAGGTATCTCTTCTTTGTGTAAAATATTGTCAAGTGACGCTACAAAATCCTTGAACAGTTTGGTATACTCCTTCGTTGCTGATTTGCTGTCTAACGTGCAGTATTCATCACCCTCTACTGGAAAAATATTCACAGGTGAAAGCCTCTTTAAGAGATATCTGAACTTGTAGGAGTTGATATCGTCTCCCTTATGCTTATCCTCCAGGGATATCCCCTCAAAAATAGAGAGCATCCGTGTCTTTTTGTAGTCCCTGACTTTAACCTCGTTATTGTAGTCATCAAACTCTCTCCTATCCATACCGCTGCTTACCCTGTCGGCAACCGCTATGATCCACTGCATAGGGGTATCTGGCTTGTGGTGCCCTGCGGCAAGGTTGATAAACGAATCGCCCATCCCCCAATTACCCTTATTAAACATAGTTGGCAGATACTTCTCGATGTATTCAATGAATGCCGCCGTATAGAGTGCATGGCTATGGGTGTAACGATTGTTGTAATACGGCTGATATAGACGCTCATTGTTATTTTTGTATTCTTGCTCTAAGTGAAACCCCTCATCTGCCGCCCTTTCTGCAAACTTGCCAATATCGTGTAAATAACCGGCGATAGCTATCTTGT
>NZ_JABXWD010000082.1 GCF_019173545.1 Candidatus Magnetobacterium casense
AAGAAAAAAAAGAATGGGGAGCTTTGCTCCCCCTCAGACCCCCTCACAAGGGAGCACGGCCCCCTTGACCCCGTAAAGGGCTGGTTAATAAGTTGAGAAGTGGTTATTTTAGCATAACAAACATCATGATTATTTCTAATGCGATTGCCCTGGCTCCCCCGGGTAGTTCCGAGCCGGGACGGCGTCAAGAATATGACTTTTATGTCACACTGAGCTTCTGATATGCAGACTGTTGACATCAGGCCTTCCTGGAGTATTTCATTTCACCAAAGGAGATTTTAAAGGTTGTTCCCGGATTGGTTTCGCACTGTATGGAGCCCTCCAGTTGGTCTGTTACCAGGGCGTTTACGAGCCTCAAGCCGAGGGTCTGTGCATCTTTGATTTCTATCCCTGGGGCAATGCCGCTGCCCGTGTCACCGATTGTCAGGACGAAGGCATTTCCGGGCTGCACCTTTAGTTCTACGTTAATGCTGCCCCGTACATCTGCCGTGAATGCGTGTTTGAGGGAGTTAGATACGATTTCGTTGATGATTAACCCGCATGGCACTGCCGTATCAAGGCCGATGTAGCATTCGTCTATGTTGGCGTTCATGCTTATCCTGTCGGTGTTGAGGCAGTAGGAGGCATACAGGTGGTTGAGCAGGTTTTCCACGTATTTTCGGAAGTCTATCCGTTCGACGTTGTCGGCCTGGTAGAGTTTTTCATGTATAAGGGCCATGGCCTTTAATCTCCTCTGACTGTCACGAAACATCTCCAGGGACTCTTCGTTGGTGATATATCGTGCTTGCAGGTCCAGGAGGCTTGAGACAATCTGGAGGTTGTTCTTTACCCGGTGGTGGACCTCGCGCAGGAGCACCTCTTTTTCCCTCAGTGATTGTTTTAGCCGCTCTTCGGTTTTGAGGCGTTCGTTTATCTCCACGTGGAGTTTGTCGTTGGTGGTCTTAAGCTGTAGGGTGCGTTTTTCAACGAGGTCTTCCAGCATATAGCGATACTTCCAGAGTTCTCCTTCCATTTTATTGCGGGCGTCCAGTTGTCTTTTGAGGTCTTTTTCCACGTGCTTTAGGGCTATAGAGTTTTTGACCAGCCCCTTTAGTTCGTAGAGGTTAAACGGTTTGTGCAAGAACGCACTGACGCCCAACTCAAAACACCTCTCCATATCCTCATCGCTGCCATGGCCTGTGAGCACGATGACCGAATAGGGGTCTGTGGGGGCAAGGTTTATCTTTTGCAGGAACTCCACGCCATCCATCACCGGCATCTTGAGGTCCAGGATTATGAGTACCGGATTGACCTCGTGAAACAGCTTTATCCCGTCAATGCCGTTTTTGGCCTCATGGATGGTATAGCCATAGGTTCTGAGGTGTTTCTTGATTGCATCTATTACGATCTGCTCGTCATCAAGTATAAGTATCTTCTGATTATGCATCTGTCGTGCTACCGGCAACAGGGAGATTGATCGTAAAGGTAGTGCCCCTGTTAGCTTTAGAATCGCAGGTGATAGTTCCGTTGTGTCCGACTATTATTCCATAAACAATGGAAAGTCCCAAACCCGTACCCATGCCAACCTCCTTGGTTGTGTAAAACGGTTCAAAAATCCTGTCCAAAATCTTCTCCTCTATACCCATACCATTGTCGGTGAATTTTATAACGATGAATTGTTTATCTCTCGATAGCCTTATGACGATGCGTATTTCGGCAGCGGTTTTGTTTTGAGCCAGGGCATCCATGGCGTTTTGCAGGAGATTGATAAACACCTGTTCCAGTTGGTTTGCGCTTCCTACAACGGATGGCAGGTTAGGCTCTACATTTTTTGTAAGAGATATGTTCCTCAGACGTATACGTTCACCCATAAGCAGCAGGCTGTTGTGTAAGACCATTTCGATGCTTATTGATTCCATTTCGATATCGTCCCGGCGGCCAAACGTGCGCAGGTGCTGGATTATATCGACGATCCTGTTGACCTGTTTATATGCCACAACGGCCTCTTTTTTAAGGGCATCGGTGTTTAATGCCCCCTGTTTGATCTCCAGGATCAGGCCCTGGAGAAAGCTGCTGATATAGGTAAGTGGTTGGTTTATTTCGTGTGCGATCCCTGTGGCGATTTCGCCCAACGTGGCCATCTTGGAGGAGGTCAGCATCTTTAGTTGTATCCTGTGGGATTCTTCCTCGAGCTTTCGTATCTCCCTCATGTCGTGGGCGACAACAATGGTGTCGTTTATGACTTCCTCACTCCACTGTCCGAGCCTGGAGAGGTTGACCAGGACGGGGATATCCCCTGAGGTCGCTGTCTTCATTGACGTAAACAGGTCTTTGGTATTACCATGTCCGCCGATGGCCTCCAGGACGTTTTCTGCAAACATGACGTCAACCATCTTGCCCACCAGTTGGTCTTCGTCGTAGCCAAGGAGGGTACAGGCGGAGTGATTTACCGTTTGGATGACAAGGTCTCCGTTGACCACGATGAGGGCATCCGTAAGGGACAACAGTACGCTTTCGAGGTAGGTCTTTGCATGGAGCAGTTCTGCCGTTCTCTCCCTGACCCTGATTTCGAGTTCATCGTTGTATTTCTTTAATGCTTCCTCGGCCCTCTTGATATCGGTGATATCGTGGAAGATACCCCGCGTTACGGAGGGTATGCCGTTTTCAAATATGCAGTTGACGCTGCCCAGCACTACAATGTTTCTGCCGTCCCTGGTGACAAAGACCGTCTCAAACCTGCTGGATATGCTACCTATGAGGAAGCAGTTGAAGTTGTGAAGTCCGTTGTCAAAGTGATCGGGGTGGATCACGTCAGAGAGGGTCAGGGTTTCCACCTCATCTTCGCTATAGTCGAGGGTGTTGAGCCATGAGCGGTTTACGTACTTAAACCTCCCATCGGGGGTAACCACGTGGATCATGTCCGAGGCGTTGTCAAAGAAGTCCTGTAGTTGTTCGGTGTTTTTTCTGAGTTGTTCTTCGGCCAGTTTTTTCTCCGTGATGTCGGAGATAAGGCCGTCGTAGGCGATGAGGTTTCTGTTGGAGTCGTACCTGGCAACGGGGGTGTTTCGCACCCATCTGATAGAGGTGTCCTTGTGTATGATGCGATGTTCTATGGAGAGCACCGGTTCTCCTTTGAGTATCTTGTATGCAAGTTCGGTAACGGCCTTACGGTCCTCACCGTGGATCATGCGGTACCACAGATAGGGTTCTTCGTCATACTCTTCGGTGGTGTAGCCGGTGACGGCCACACAGCCAGGGCCGTGGGTGGTGGAGGCTGCACGACCGTCTTTGACCTCTACTGTATAGATGTAATCCGTGGTAGCGCCCAGCAGACGTTTGTAGCGATTTTCACTGAGCTTTAAGGCTTCTTCGGCCAGCTTGCGTTGTGTGATGTCCGAAATGAGGCCGTCATAGGCGATCAGTCGTCCGTCCTGATTGCGGCGCGGCACGATGGTGTTTCGCACCCAACGGACGGAGCCATTTTTGTGAATTATGCGATGTTCTATCGGGGGTGCCGCCTCCCCTGCAAGGACATGCTTGACCTGAGATTTAACCATTTCACGGTCATCTTCGGCGATCATACGGTACCACAGGTATTGGTCTGACTCGTATTCTTCGGAGTGATACCCGGTGACGGCCACACACCCGGCCGAGTGGCGCGTAGATACCGCACGACCATCCTTGACCTCCACTGTGTACATGTAATCGGTGATTGCGTCAACAAGTCGTTTGTATCTGTTTTCGCTTAATCTCAGTGCCTCTTCTATCTGTTTGCGTTCTTTTATTTCCTCCTGCAGCTCCTTGTTGACCTTGTCAAGCTCCTTGGTGCGCTGATATATATGCTGGCGCAAGGCGATGTTGGCCTCAAACAACGAGTTTATATTACTCTCTACGCGATCCTTCAGTATCTGTCTGATATTATCTACAAACGACATATCGTCTTTATCCGTCCTGATTTGTCATTACTATGCGCCCGCTCACTATAGGTTTCTGTTGCTGTCTGATGATTCCACAACCCTGCCGTCGTCATATCTGTAGTTAATCTCAGCCAGTACCTCTTTGATATACCATATCTCTCTTTGGACTACGTTGGGGATGTCAGAAGACGTACCCTTTTTTGAGACAACACCTTCTGCCAGGTACATCCGCCTGATCTGTTCAAGGCTCTCAAGGCGTTGGGGGAGATCCTGACTGTACCATGTCTTTTTATACTGTGCGTACTCTTTGTCAGCCTGAGACTTCTTAGCGGTCTTTGCCCCCTTTGTACCGGAGATTACCACCTGGGAGTTTACTACGTATTCCTTCAGGACTTCCCTTATGGCAAATATCTTGCTTACGTAGTTGGCGCTTTCGTTGTTGTCTACACCATCGGCAAAGGGTTTGGGGTCGCCCCTGAATTGCTTGTAGTACTTTGCAACGCTCTTAGGGGAACGGTTGTAGGCCCAGAATGCCCATAACCACCTGTCGCTGTTGGTGACCTTGGCGCCATTTATCTTGTATACCCTGTCCCATGCCAGGGTGAGTTTATAGTTGTCTTTTAAGAGTCTGATGGCGGCCTCGGTGCTGCGTTGCGCATGGCTTCTGTAGTCGATATCGTCGTCGATGAGGCCGTAGGATTTAGCGGTGGCCGGCATGAACTGCCAGTACCCCTTTGCTCCGGCATGGGATAACGCCAGGGGGTCCCACGCAGACTCCGCAAGGGCCAAAAACACTATCTCAAAGGGGATATCGTTGTCATTG
The DNA here is from genome assembly GCF_019173545.1 of Candidatus Magnetobacterium casense. Lineage (GTDB taxonomy): Bacteria > Nitrospirota > Thermodesulfovibrionia > Thermodesulfovibrionales > Magnetobacteriaceae > Magnetobacterium > Magnetobacterium cryptolimnobacter. The sequence continues at coordinate 4,720 of NZ_JABXWD010000082.1, forward strand.
CATTTGCCGTAGATCATCTTCAGGTGTCCTGCCTCCAGCATACTATGCCAACCCGAAAGCAGGTGCTGGTAGGTGGTTATGAGCTCCATGCCCTTGTTATTTCTGTACTTAATCAGTTTTTTGTCAAAGTCGAGGTCTCTTTCGCTAAAGATATTTCGCCACTTCATGATCTTTTGCCGGTTTGTCTTTCCCGTGGGGGGATAGATGTGGGGTGCCTGGTGAAACAGTCGTTTGAGAAGATCACTGTCAGTGACCTCAGACGATTTTCTGACAGACGCCTTTGATACCGCCACCGCATCAGAGACCGTGTAAAGGATTATCAACGGTAAGCCCAAGCCTAAAAGCACTCTGTAGAGCATAATTAACCTCCTTGTTTCATTTTATTATAAATACCTATATAGTTATGTATATATTGTACCCGTTACACGGCATATGTTGTCAATAGTTTTCTATGAGGCAGAAAAATATTTGTTAATAAGGTGTTTACCACGTGAAATTAAAGAAACACTTTTTATCCTGATCGCTTGCATTTATTGTTGATAGCGCTGCATATACCGTGTAACATGTCCACCTCCCAGTGGGTTAGTCCGTAGCGACCGACGAGGTGTCTGATATTTCTGACAATGTCTGACTCGAGGTCTTCGGAGCCCCTCATGCTAATGTCCAGGTTCCTCAGCACCTCTGCGATCCGGTCGTACAGGTGGTTGAGGTGCTCCTGTGGTACAAGTTTAGGCGTCCTTGCACAATGGTTGTTCCTGCACACCGGGGAAAGTTCGTAGGCTACAATCAGGACTGCCTGTGCCAGGTTCAGCGAAGGTTGAGCGTGTGAGGTGGCAATCGTCATCAGAAAACCGCAGCGGTTGATCTCCTCACTGAGGAGGCCCTTGTCCTCACGCCCAAAGAGTATGGCAACCTTGTTGTTGTTGGCAAGTTCGGCGATTGTTGCAACTGCCTCCTTAACGGGACGGATAACCCCGCGCGTTTTTCCCTGGCGGCGTGTGGTACCGATGACGATGGCCTTGTCGCTGACTGCCTCCGTGAGGTTTGCGCAGACCGTGGCGCCCTCCAGCACATCGATTGCCCCGTGGGCAAAGGCGCGGGCCTCGGCGTTGAGGTAGTCACAGGGGTCTACGAGGCACAGGCGCTCAAATCCCATGTTCTTTATAGCCCTGGCTGCCGCTCCGACGTTACCAGACTCCCGTGGTTGCACCAGCGTGAAGTATATGTTGTCTCTGAGGTTCATAGTCATAATAATTATAATTACAAAAACGGTAATAGTTCAACCCCGGTACCCAGAGCAATCGCATTTAACCGTAAGAAAAGAAAGGGGCGGCTCCGCTTCTTGGCGCTCCAGGGGGTGAGGCACCCCTGCCATAAAAGTCGCACCTGGCCCCTTCAGAACCCCCTGCAAGGGGGCCAGCCCCCTTGACCCCGTAAAAATGCCATGTATCTTGTATTTAATCCAATCGAAACGTGTTATATACACAACATTTCAATTGTATAGCTGAACTATTACATGCTCCCTTACTTATAACCCGCAACAATTCATAAAATTGATTATTCTGACAGTTTTTTTGACGCATTGACAATACCTCCATATTAATGATATTTTATATCTAAATTGTTGCATTTGGAGGTTAGGCAGTGATATCCTTAGGTGCTCAAGAGGTTTGGGGCATGGACGTTATAGAGATATTGAAAAGCAATGAAGGATTGATAAGGCGGAGGTACGGTGTCAGCAAAATCGGCGTCTTTGGGTCATTTACGCGAGGGCAGGAAAGGCAAGACAGCGATGTGGATGTAATCGTATATTTTAACGAGGATTCCGAAAACTTCGACAACTACATTGAACTAAAATACTTCCTTGAGGAGGCCTTTGGCAGGAATGTGGACTTGGTGATGGTGGATGCGCTTAAACCCCAGTTGAAGAATGAAATACTCAATGAAGTAGTATATGTCTATGCGTAGGAGTTGTCTTATTTATATCGAGGATATTCTGACGAGCACGAACAAGATACTCGATTATGTGGGGGAAAGCTCGTTCGAGGAATTCTGTAAGAATGAGATGAGACTGGAAGCTATTGAGAGAAACTTCATGATAATCGGTGAAGCAACAAAAAACATACCGGATGAAATCAGACATAAATATCCATTTGTCCAGTGGCAGAGGGTTATTGATTTCAGAAATGTTCTTGCCCATGAGTATTTTGGTATTAACAAGAAAATCATGTGGACAATAATCAAAGAAAAACTACCGCACCTGAAACAGAACATACAAAACGTGCTCGAACAAGAAAGAACATGGTTGACAACTACATGACACAGTGGTGGAGATGAGGTTTCGACACATCACTCTTAATCTGTCCATTGCGCTTAAGTCCTTCAGCAGCTTCAAGCTCCGAAGTGCTTTGGCCGTAGCGGGGGTGGTCTTGGGGACGTTGTCTCTGATCACCGTGACAAACATATCGGCCTCCCTGAGACTTCAGACACTCAAGGAGGTTGAGAGCTTTGGCAAAAACCTACTGATTGTACGAAGCGGCCTGACGGGAATGCACGCCAAACCCGGCGCATTGGGCGAGGCTACAAATCTGACCCTTGCCGATGTTAGGGCCATAAAGAACTCGACGTTTTACATAAACAACATCGCACCCGCTACAAGCAGGAACTTCCCCGTAAGATACCTCGATACCACCACCACAACAACCCTCATGGGTGTGGGCAGCGAGTTCTTCCGGATACGGAAGCTCGACTTAAGCAGCGGCCAGTACTTCAATCCCACCGACGACAAGGATCTCAAACGCAAGGCCATCATAGGGGCCAAGGTTGCCCAAAAGCTATTTGGAGATGCCGACCCAATGGGCAAGTATATCTACGTCTACCGTGTCCCGTGTGAGGTTGTGGGGGTGTTGCGTCCCGTCGGGGCAGACGCCGCCGGTGTTGACTCGGACAACATCGTCTACGTCCCACTCAACACATATCTGCGGCGATTTGTAAACAAGCAGTACGTCAGTTTCATCTACATCGAGGCCAACGACGATACCTCACTCTCCCCGCTCGCCTCACAGATAGAAGACCTCCTGCGCCTCAGACACAACACCAAAAAAGGCCAACGCGACGACTTCACCGTGATCAACCTCAAGGACGTCAACGACATCAAGACCCAAGCCATCAGAGTGGTCAGGATGCTGGGTCTGGTAACCTCCCTTGTCTCCTTCACGATCAGTGCCGTGGGGATACTCTCGATAATGATCCTGATGGTCAACGAGCGCCGGGTGGAGATCGGTATAAGACGCGCCGTGGGGTCAAAGAAGCGGGATATCATGATCCAGTTTCTGACCGAGTCGTCGTTTATCTCCTTTGCCGGTGGCGTAATTGGTTGCGTCATTGGTGTGGCGTTGAGCCTGCTGGTGGCGCTTGTAACAGGGATGCCGTTTGTGGTCTCCGGCACAGGCGTAGTTATAGCGTTTACCGCATCGTTGTGTACTGGCCTGTTTTCGGGGATATATCCATCCAAAAAAGCCATCGAAATTGAACCGATCTATATCTTGCGGTAATTTTGTGGTATATACTGATCGGATTCGAGTTTTTTTCGGGTATCAAAATTGCCTGAATAGAAGAAAGAAAGGGGCGGCTCCGCTTCTTTTTCGCTTCAGGACGCTCCTGACCCCTTTCTTTCTTGTATTGCACACAATCGAAACGCGCTATATACGTGGTTTCCACGATAACCGTCCAGTTCTATTTTGCTGTGACACCGCCCTTTGAGCAATTTGCCTACAACGCGTGGTTTGTGTTAAAATATAGGCATGAAAAAAATTGAACTCTACGATACAACTTTACGGGATGGCGCTCAGGCGGAGGATGTATCCTTTTCCGTGGAGGACAAGCTGTTGATAACTGAAAAACTCGATACCTTTGGTGTTGGTTACGTAGAGGGTGGTTGGCCGGGGTCTAATCCCAGGGATGTTGAATACTTTGATCAGGTCAGGCATCTCAGACTCAAGAAGACAACCATCGTCGCCTTTGGCAGCACACAGAAGTTCGGCCACGCGGCAGAGGACGACCCCAACCTCAGGGCACTCGTTGCCGCCCAAACGAGCGTCATAACCATTTTTGGCAAGACGTGGGATTTTCACGTCAGAGAGGCGCTGAAGATATCACTCGATGACAATTTGAAGCTGATCCACGACTCAATCCTGTTTCTGAAACGCCAGGGTGTGCGGGTGTTCTTTGACTGCGAGCACTTCTTTCAGGGTTTTGCAGCCAACGAGGACTACGCCATCAGGTGTATCAAGGCCGCCGGGGATGCCGGGGCAGACTGCATCGTACTCTGTGACACCAACGGAGGTTGTCTGCCCCAGTACGTGCAACAGGTGACCCAACACGTGGGCAAACACATCCATGCCGATATCGGCATACACGCCCACAACGACTCCGACTGCGCCGTGGCAAACTCCCTGATGGCAGTCAGTGCCGGGGCAGTGCAGGTGCAGGGCACCATCAATGGCTTGGGAGAGCGTTGCGGCAACGCAAACCTGTGCTCGATCATACCCAATCTGCAACTCAAGCAGGGCTATGACTGCATCGGGGATGGCGTAAGACTCGTCCGCGAGGTGTCGAGGTACGTCAACGAAATCGCCAACATCAGCCACCTCAAGCGCCAACCCTACGTTGGCGACAGTGCCTTTGCACACAAGGCCGGCATCCACGTCAGTGCCATACGCAAGCACCCCGAAACATACGAACACATCAGCCCCGAACTGGTGGGCAATTCCCAACGGGTGCTCGTCTCCGACCTGGCCGGCAAGAGCAACGTCCAGAGGAAGGCCGAGGAGTTTGGCGTACACTTCACGGACAGGGGCAAAGCTCAGGAGTTGATCGATAAATTAAAGACTCTTGAAAACGAGGGTTTTCAGTTTGAGGCCGCCGAGGCATCCTTTGAGCTGTTGATGAAAAAGAGTTCCGGGCAATACTGGGAGGCATTTGAGCTGCTTGGCTTTCGCGTAACCGTTGACAAGGAAGACAGGGGCAAGGAGGCTTCAAGCGTGGCCACCATCAAGATACGTCTCCCAAACGGTGTGGTCGAACACACGGCTGCCGACGGTAACGGCCCCGTCAATGCCCTCGACAATGCCCTGCGTAAGGCCCTGCATCCCTACTATCCGGCCCTGAAGGATGTCGTCCTGCACGACTACAAGGTCAGGGTACTCTCCGGCGTCAAGGGCACGGCCACGGGAGTGCGGGTGTTGATCGAGTCGGGCGACAATGACGGCAGGTGGGGTACTGTTGGCGTCAGCAAGAACGTCATAGACGCCTCCTGGCAGGCACTCGTTGACAGCATAGAGTACAAGTTGCTAAAGGACGAAAAGAGCCTCTCAACAGGATAGTTTAGTATCTTCTTTATATTGCATGGTAGCAAGAGAAAGAAAGGGGCGGCTCCGCCCCCCTTCAGAACCCCCTGCAAGGGGACCAGTCCCCTTGACCCCTTTCTGCTAAACCTTTTACCATGCTTTTTTAAGAGGATACCGAAATCTGCTATATATGGCTGAAAGATAAAAGCCTCGCTAATATTGACAACCTCCCTGCCCCTGATATCTTGGCAGATGAAATCATAGAAAATATTGAAGCAGGGTTGGAGAGTTTTAAAGCTATATGTAATGTGGTAAAGTCGTAGGTTCACACGGTAATTTTAGCGGTGTCATGGGGACAAAGTTCCCCATTTTTTTTTGCGTGGTGCTATTGAGACATCCGGTCGTCTTCCCTGGTGGCCAGGACTGCTTCACTGTAGGTTGCCAAGAGTTCCCGGCGCTGTATCGGAGGTATGTTGTGTGCCTCCAGGCAACGATTAAAGATATCGTCCTCATTGAGGTCATCCAGGGTCTCATCGACGCTCATCCTTTTGATGATGCGCTCCATCATGCGATAGTTCTTTATGCGCAAAATTTCCAGACCGGTTTCTTCAACGGCCCTCTCCAGACGTTGTCTTAGGTTGCTGATAAGCTCATCGCCCTCGTAGACGATCTCCAGCCATGCCTTGCTGTGGTTGGCCTTGAGTTGCTCAAGGCGCCTTGAGATGTCGCTCCAATTGCCACAGATACTCTCCATGGGCTGTAGCTTGGGCACGGGTATTGGTGTAACCCGCATGGGGCGGGGTTGCGTCTCTATGCTCAGGACGTAGCTTTCCTGCATTGCGCTGCCAAAGCCCATGGGCAGGGGGCTGCCGCAGTAACGTCTTGTTTCGGAGTTGCCCACCGTCTGTGGCACGTGCAGGTGTCCCAGGGCCAGGTAATCAATGCAGTCCGGGAATGCCTCCCATCCCACGTGTGCCAGTGAGCCTACGTAGGAGGTCTGTCGCACGCCATCGCCATCGATACATCGTCCGCCGGCGGTAAACAGGTGCCCCATTGCCACAATGGGGATGTCTGCCCTGAGGTTGTCCCGTATCTGCAGCGCCCTCTGACAGACCCTGTGGTAGTGTGCAACAATGCCCTCGACGAGCTTCAGTTGTTTGTCCTGAAGGCTCTCACCGGCGTCAACCCGCCTGACGTCGCGGTCCCTGAGGTATGGCACCGCACAGATGATCAACCCCGCCCTGCCCCCGGCATCAGAGAGAGTCAGCACCTCCGGCTCAACCTCCTCCGACTCCCCGATGCACCCCACAACGTGTATGTTGAGCGCCCGCAGAAGCTCCCCAGGGGCATTGAGAAACGATGCAGAGTCATGATTGCCCCCCGTGATGACCACATGGCTACAGCCCGACCTTGCCACGCTCCACAGAAAACGGTAGTACAGCTCCTGTGCCCTGTGACTTGGCGCACTGCTGTCAAAGACGTCCCCGGCAACAAGCAGCACGTCAACGCGTTCACCCTCGATAAGCCCCGCAAGCCACCTGAAAAAGGCCTCAAACTCCTCATACCTCTTACGCCCATACAGGGAGTGTCCAATGTGCCAATCTGAGGTGTGTATGATC
>NZ_JABXWD010000083.1 GCF_019173545.1 Candidatus Magnetobacterium casense
CGCGGGCGACCAATTTCCTTGCCAATATAAACAGTGTCAGGGGGACAGCCCGAAAATTAGGTTTGAGCCCCGGGCTAGTCTCAAAGAGGTTGCAGGAAGCAAAATTACAAAAGGAGAAACATGGTCACTAAAACAGCACAGAAGCGTTGCATTTGCGGAAAACTGGTTGAGCCAGGGGTGTACTGCTCAAAAAATTGCGAGCAGTTGGTACGCGACATTTTAAGGCTGTCAAATTTACGGAAAGGGGTAAGGGCATGAGTTGGTTGCTCGAAGATGTTGTAATACCCAAGTGGATATTGGTTGGCCTGCTAGTTTACCTAATTCCCATGCAATTTGTATTGTCCTATTATCTGGGTAAACTACTCGGGGAAATAACATTGGAGCGAAGAAGGAAGGCGAAACCATGAAATACCTCATCGGTTTTGGTGGCTTTGTGGTGCTGGCTATCATCCTGTGGTTTACTGGGAACGCTGGTTTGCTTATCGCGCTGCTGGTGGGCTTCGCGGGTGGTTATCTAGTGCGGTATCAACAGAGCAGGGGGAAGGCATGAAGGTTATCAAGAAACACACCAACCAGTTTGACCCTACCCAGGCTGGCCCGCCACTGATTCAGCTTTTATCTACGGTTCAGTTTGAGCAAGTTTATCGCCCAGAAGAGTTACACGAAATAGACGAGTATTACCTGAAGGTTGGTGATTGGTATTTATATATGGGTTTGATTGCGCCCTGGGGTGGCGACTGGGATCATCCTAATATTCATTTTGTGTTTGGTAAAACTGAGGATGAGGTAGGCGAGTACCTTCTAAGCCTTTATCCTGAATGGGGGGATGAGGCAAGGATTGAAATCAGAAAGGCAAAAGTGCATCGCCCGGGGATACAAAGCAAAATATCGCACAAAACATTTAAGCTGTTTGAATTAAAGAGGGGGAAGGCATGAGGAAAAGCCAGTATTGCCCCCTGATTAAAGCGGATTGTATTAAGCAGAAATGTAACTTTTTTCTTGCTAAACGACAACATTTGTGTATTCATTACGCAGCCGCTTTAATTGGATGGGTTGTTGCTACAGCACTTACAGAAGCGATCAAACAAGGTATTCAAAGACCAAAGAGGAGTAAGCCATGACTATAAGACGAGTTGTAGTTATCGGAGCCGTTATCGTGGTACTTTTACTTGTCGGCAACTGGTGCCTGGGGAAGATGCAAACAGGCATGGGCAGCCAAAATAGCCCTGTAAATACAGCCAAGGGCGCGGTGATGGCTATGGAAGCAATGAATCCCGAAAAGGTGGTAGCCTATTTTACCCCTATCCCTGGGCAGATAATGGCTACGCGGCTTGCCAACACATTCTCTAAAATGGATAAACTTGACATTCAGAATTTTAAGGGTATGCTTATCTTACAGGAGGGTGCTGCAGCCCGGGTTCAGGTAACGTATGACATGGTTTTCACACAGGGCGGTTACGTGAACACCGAGCATTGCGCTAAGACGTTAAAGCTGGTTAATCCTGATGGTAAGAAGTGGTACGTCAATGAGGTGTTTTAGGAGGTTGTGATGTTCTCTGGATATACATGGGGTCCTTCTTGGGGGTGGATAATACCTGCAGCAGCGATAGGTTGCCTATGTTTACTGGGTTTGTTCACACTAGTAAAAGAATACTTGCAGGAGGGGAGAAAATGGCAAAGGTAGGGAATGTGTACGGGGGCGTAACCTTGGTTGGTATGTGGATTGCATGTATCTGTATTTGTGTAGGGACTGGTATGGCTGCCAAATATGTATCCGTACCCCCTACGAGCTGGGGGTTCTTTATCGCTAGTTGTATATTGGCATTTATTTACCTAACTCTTTGTGTCTTTGCCACTACTATTCTAATAAAAACGAGGCGAGTATGACCCGAGGCCGTAACTCCCGCGCCCAGAACCGAGGCCGGAAGCACCGCATGACTTCTTCAGAGTTGGATAGGTGCTCAGGGCAGATGGAAAGCTTGCGCCTCGAGCTGGGCATAGGCAACGAACCTGAGCCTGTGAACAAAGAAGCCAAGACTGATGATGGCTTTGGACTCCCCGAGGTTATAGGCGCCTTTGCCCTGATGAGCATGGCGGCACTGATACAAGTCCAGTTCTAGTTCAGTACATCTAACAGTATGAAAATATTTTGCTTTATCCTCACTTTAACCCTGACAAGTATCCTAAATTTAAGTTGTGGCTCATCTAATCCCTCTGAATATCCCCTGACAAGTCCGTCCTCATCCCCCAATGAACCAGCAGAAGGCGAGGTATTCTATCAAGGGCAACGCATAATGAAAACGGTTGAATCTTCTCCCGACTGGGTAGCAGGATCACAAGTAGTAAAAGAGGCCCCCCTTATTTTGGAAGACAATAAATCAGCCGAAGATGTAAGCTACCAAACTTTAATGGTGTTCCTTACTGAAACTAGGCCTCAGCGAGATTCTATAAATACCTTCGGCTGGGCTGGCCATCCCGAAGGGCTACTTTATACCTGTGGCTACTATGTAGAGCAACTGCATAACGAGGCGGAGCAAAAAGGTATACGAGCTGGGATAGTTTTCCTAAAATCCTATGAGGCACATGGTATAAATATATTTAATACAACCGACAAGGGGCTGATCTTCGTGGACCCTTCGTATTATGAGGACAAAATAATGAATACCTTAAACATCGGTGATAAATATCGGGTATATGGTAGAGTTTTCACCATAGAGGATATTGCAATAATATGGGAGGGCTATAAAGCTCAACCTTATTCCTGAAGCCTCTCTAAATCCTGCTCAGTAACCCCAGCAACCCTCTCGCTATAGCAGCCCCGAGTTGTGCCACTATCGGCCAGATCATGGTTGCAAAGCCCCAGACGAAGCCTATGGATATGACTACGGATAGCAGAAGCCGGAACACCCCGCCTATAGCTCCAATACTGGCAAACCACGAGTAGTCCCAGACTAGCATCTGGGGGATAGCCATAAGGAAGCCTACAGCCATCATGGGGAAAGCCCATATTCCAGGTCCATAAGAGGAGAAGTGGGTAAGTGTCCGCATCGTGCCATAGTCAGTGTTCCCCAGCCAGGCACCCTCCAGGATAAGGGATAGGATAGTCAGCAGCACAAAGGCAAACATGCAGCGTTGGATATAACCGGGTCCGAAAAACATCTTACCTCCCCTCCTACTCGCTTATGGGCGAGTCCTTCTGCCTACTTAGCAACGCCCAGCCTACTAGGAAATAGGGCAGCATTATCCACCAGTCTAGGTATCCCCCTTTAGGCCAGAACGAGAATATCCCTAAAATGAACCCCAGCACCATGAACAGCACAGCCAACGAACGCGTGAACTTGGTTATCCCGAAGCCTACCAGGACTACAAACCCGGTCAAAAGAATCCAGACGAAGAACGTAAGGGGTATCTGGGCACCTGGTAAGCCTATATTTCCCCAGTCCTTCGGTGGTCGTATCCATCCCCCAGGCTCGCTTGGGATAGGCGGCGTCAGCCCTGTATCGTCACCGGGTGGGTTTTCCTCATCTTGATAGCTGGGCTGCTGCGTGATAAATCCTATCCACTGCCCATGATCGTGTGTAGTAGCGTTCCCAGCAACAGCCCTCACGTAGTAGATGGTGTCAGCCTCCAAGGTGGTTATCTCATGGCTATAGGTGCCCACGGTGAAGTTGCCTGTAGCCTCCCATGACCATGTAGGAGTAGCGGTATAGCCCCACTCAAAGCCCCTCACCGTAGCATAGGTGCCTGCAACCTCAGTGATGTTGCCCCAAAATGTTGCCTCAAAGTCGCCCACTGGGTCAGGTGGCAGTGTGAGTACAGCCCATCCATCGGTGCCGCCAGCCACTACTTCAACCCATTCACCCCACACAGTTTCAGCGTTAGTGGCATAGGCAATACAATAATAACTCTCGCCTTCCTCCAAATCGCTTACGGTGTGGGAGAAAACCCCTGTACCGAAGCTGCCTGTCTCATACCATAGTTGCAGCGTTCCTGTAGAATTGCCGAGTGAGGGCGTGGTGTCCCAATAAAAACCACGTTCAATAGGAGTGCCCCAGCCAATGCTTACAATCTCGCCGTTAAGGGTGGCTTCAGTTTCGGTGATACTGGTTGCCTCATCCGTATCAACATGAAATTGCTCGCCGAGAGATTTATACATTACGATATTACTACTTGCCCCACTGAGCCAATACACGCCGAGATTATCACGAGGAGAGTATCTAGGTGTATTGATATAGAGGCCATTTGGGATTGTGTTAGCATCTGTGCATAAGTCCTGTTCGGTACTCCATGCATCTTCGCTTCGGTCATACTTCATGGTGTAAACGTGATTGCTTGAAGGGTCATTTGCCCAAAAAACCCAACGGTCATTTGAATCGTCAAGTGTTATGACAGGGTAGGAGGTTGCAGAAGCAGCAGCATATATCTCAGCTACACTCCCCCATGACTGGCTACTATATGAGAACGTAGTGAAAAGTAAATCATTTGTTGTTTCCTCAAGATATACGACTTCAGCATAATCACCATAAAGTACAGCACTACCAAAGCCCATGCAGTGATTTGATGCTAACTCTTGCTCAGCGCCCCATGCTGCACCAGTCCAACGCCTTGCGACCAGTGTATGTTGATATACATACCCGATTACTATAACACGCTCGTCAGAGGGTAATGGCAAGATACTAAAGGAGGTCATGCCATTGTAGCTCGAAAAGGAGTATGGAAATCCTACATCATTCGTCCAGCCTCCATCTGTTTCAGACGACCTTGAAACATAACCATCCAACCCACTTGTAAGATAGCCAATCCAAGGATGCCCACCTGAATCAACGGCAAGACCAAAGCCGTTATTAGTGCCATCAAGACTACCAGTTACAGCCGTTACTTCAGCGTGGTCAAAGTCAATAGTTCCATTACCGTGTAAATGCCCCTTGTGGAAGTAGATAGTGCCTCCACCTCTTGTTGCAAGGTAAAATGATATGCCGTCATAATAAATATTTAAGCCTTCTGTGCCAGAACTTACAATGCCCTGTTGCCCACTCCAAGTTGTACCATTATCATCTGAATACTCATACTTGATACCAGAATCAGCATAAAATACCCATAATAGTCCCTCGGCTTCCAATGTTTTACGTTGGTTCGGGTTTTGCCATGAACTAGTAGTCATGCCATTGTGTATTATTTCTTGTGACCACACCCCCACAGGCAGCAAGCCCACCACCACACTAGCTAACAGGGCTAGATAGAGCAGCTTCTTCTTCACTTTGAGTCCTCCCTTGCCCGCTTCCTTTCAAACTCAGGCATCACCAGCATCACGCAGTAGGCGGTGAAGGGGCAACCCTGGCTACACCACCTGTTGAACCTCTTATGTATGAGGCAGGTGGGCTTTGGTTGCCCCTTGAGTTTGTGCACGTTCTCCATCATAGCATCCCCAGCCGGCACAGGTTCCATATCACAACTCCCAGGAATATCACACACCCGCCCATAATCATCAAAAATAGGGTTTGGGGGCTCGACTTCTTCCACCATGCCAAGCCACCTATTACAACCAAGCCCAGCACACCCTTGAACGATAGCGCCCAGTGCCCCGCGATAGGTGCCAGGAACGGGTTTGCTTCTACGGCTCGCATAACCCCGCTGGAACTGGCGAGATGGGTGGCATAGTTCGTCAAATAGCCGTCAACCGCGTTCAGGCCCACAAAGCCTAGCCCAGCGAGCAAAGCGCGGCGGTACAGCCAGACTTTAACTGCTACCTTCTGGCGTTCTAGCCACGCCTTCACTTTGCCCTTTGGCTTCTTGTCTTTGACTTTGACGTCCACCTCATCGCTCCCATGAATATAAATAACCCTACTGCCGGGCACCCTACCAGCATCCAAACCAAGTCGTACTGGCTTGGGGCGAACACATACAAGAGTATGCTCGCAACCATAAGCAAGGGTATCCCGAACTCAATCATGCCTGTCTCTTTAACTGCCCAGAAATATATAGAGAAACTGGTACAAGTATAATTAGGAACACAATAAAGAAAGAGGCTAATCCAGCGGCGGCTAACGCCCATAAAATGCCACGCCAAGACTGAAAACACTCAAAGAACCCATATGTAGGCAAATCCAGATAAGTCCATATTAAACCTGCGGATAGTATACCGACTAGAGTTGCATAAGCACCGTAGATTGTAGTATGCTTCTCTGCCCTAACCCCGAATTGCCCAATAAGTCTAACTAGTTTTTTCTTCATATTTACTTTACCTCCTTTCTTTTATGCCTGCCTCTTACTCAGGAATATATCAGCCAGGTACAGCACAGCTATCATGGCAAATAAGGCCATCAAGCCCATTTGAAACAGTCCCTCCGGGGTTGCTATCAGGATAACCGTGTAGGCTATCAAGAGCCCATTATTCAACCTGCCCCAGAACGCGGTGCAGACGATGATAATGCCCAAGCACCCGGCCATGACAACCATCGTAACCGCCCAAATGCCGCTGATACCGCCCATGAGGGTTCCCAGTGTCTCTGTAGCGTTGCCCACGACATCTCCGGCGTGTAGCTGCTCAAATATGTTCTGCTGGGCGAGCGTCCACTCCTCGTCTGTGTGCGTAGGCTGTCCTGTTTGAGTCAGGAACAGCAAAGGCACCATATCTGTAATGCCATCTATGGTTAGCCCCAGGTAGGCTTCACCCTGGGGGCTGGCATAGCCATAACCATCGCCCACAACGGTAAGCGTAACCTGCCTGTCCGTGTAGCCCTGGTCCACCGCCCAGTTATTCCAGTCAAGCTCCAGGAAGATGAGGGCATTAAGCAGCCATTGTCGCAAATCTTCTCTTAAACTTGACGGTTGTGTGGCGCTGTTCCAATCGTCAGCGGTCAGCGTCAGTACATCGGATGGAGGGCTCCCGCCATAAAGGGCGGTCCCCTGCATGGTTACGTTGCCTAAATCCCCCCAGGCAGGCTTTAAGGGGTCGTCAGCGTCCCAGTAGAAGGCCACAAGCCCCTTGACGTAACCCAGGTTGAAGAATGGGTAGGCTGTTTCATTCCCCAGGATGGTGCCTGTTGAGTTGCCATAGGTGAAATAGAACGTGTCCGTGATAGGCTGGTATGGCTGGTCGGTCATGTTGCCATAGTGGGCGTTATACCTAACCACCATCAGCACATCGTCAGGCTCTAGCATGTGCTTCCAGATTCGCGCATCCTCTAACTCGGTGGTGTCCGGCGGCGTGAGGTCAGCGTGGGCAACGAGGGGCGCAAGTGCCAACCCCAGCACTCCTAGAACCGCCAGAAGCCTTAGAAGTTTAGTCAAATTACCGTACCACTCCTTTGCTTATGATGCCTTCCTCTCTTGTCAATGACAATTCGATTCTGAGCCTTTCTACAGGTAATGCCTTCTAGTTCCCCCGCCTTTTGCCCTTTTCATCACATACCGGCGCCCTGTTTTGGTGCGGTGTAGCACCTGGCGGCAACCGTTACCATGGACTATGATTTTGCGCTGCCTTGCCATACTTGCCCCCTAGTCATAGTAGTACCTGAAGTCTGCCTGCAAAGTTGCCTCGCTAGTTTCGCTTTTCATGCGGTAATATACTGTCTCGCCCGCCGGGGTTATCGGCGCAGAACTAAGCGGCATTACATAAGTCCAGTCGCTTCTTACTTTTACTCGGCCGATAATCGTCTTGGCCGCACCATAAGAGAGCTCGATGATATACATTTTGTCTGCCGCGCTGTAGTTGTGGGTCATTATCTCCCTTATGTACCCGCTATTGGCAGTAAAACAAGAAGATAGCGTGATTGCGTCACTGCCTGTAATCTCTGCCCAGGCTCCGAATGTATTGACTCCCACTCCAGCGGTAAGGGTGACAGTCGAGGATACGTTACCCGGATACAGGAATATCTCGTTTTCGTTATGTAGTAATAGGGTATCGAGGGTGTCCTGGGCGGCTGTTGCCGCTGCCTCAGCATTGGCTACTGCCGCGTCTGCCTTGGTATCAACGGACTGTAGCAGCGTCATAAGGTCGCTGTACTCGTCTGCGGTAGCCACGAAGTATCCCCTGTCCTCAAGCATGGAGACAGCAGAGCCAGCGTTAAACGAGCTGCTAACGCTCGTCAGCATAACTGGCATCATGGCAAAGAATATAATTGCCAGTAGCACCGCAACCACGATCAGCCCCATGTTTGCCTTGCCTTCGCCGTTTGTTTTTTTAGTTTCCATCTGAGTACCCTCCTTACTAGATAACGCTGCCTCGTTTCTGAGTGTTGATATACCTCAAGAGGTCATAGCCTAAACCAAATAGTGCGTATAGAAGAAGTAGAAAACCTGCTGCACCCATTAAATACTCGCCAATATAGTAGTGAAAACCAGCTTTAGGTGTATTCCCCAGAAGTTCTGTATACCACATCAGGGGTATGCTTGCTCCTATTTGTGTTAGTCGGTAGGTAAGTTTTTCTAACATTAGATTACACTCCCCCTTCTTTGCCTGTGTATCCTGCCCTGGCGGTCTATGATCCCTGGACCTCTTACCCTGCGGTGAGTCATCCGCTTGCCTTTTATCACGTTTATCCGGTCAAAGCCCCTACCCAGCACGAGTAGCTGGGGTGCCTTGCCGCCTGTGACTTTAAGCGTGGACTCCTGGGAGCCTTTGCCCTTTCTTGCCACTTTCAGCCTGTCGTAGTCTATGTCCTCGGTTCCTTCTCGGTAAGGCGGCTTTACCAGGACTTTGACAACCCCAGCATCCCAACTGATAACGCCGGGGTTAGGTGGTACGCCGCGAACCTCTTTGATTTCAAGGTCAGTGCCACCGCCAGGGAGTAGTTTTATCTTCTGCTTTATCAGCTTTTCTTTTTCAAATTTGCGTATATTTATCTTTTCCTGGTTGATTAGCATTCTCTTGATTGCCGTGAGTGTAGCTGTCTCCACAGCGGTTTTAACCTTTGTGTTGGTTAGTGTCTTTGTCTCTGCATCTACCGCGTCCTTTGCTGCCGCGTCAGCCATATTGGATGCCTTCACCCTATCCTGGGTTTTGCTCATCTCCTCTATGAAAGCCTTGGTTGCAGCATCTAGCCCTGTCGTTAGGGATTGCTGGTAGGCTTGGTTTGCCTGCTCTGCTGTACGCATCTGGCTACTAGTGAGTGTCCGGGTTATGGGCGTTCCTATAGCCTCAGTAACAGCTTGATTGCCATAGTATTTAGCAATCTGGGCAGCCGTCATCCTGCCATATACCTCACTGGGTATTTCTCTTTGCTTGCCTTTATAGCCATCTTTAGGTTTTGGTTTCATACCAAACTTGCTCTCGCCTTCCTCTTTCGCCGCCTCTATAACTTTCTCTGTCGCTGCCTTCTCTTTTGTAGCTACCTTTTCCTCTGTCTTGAGCGCCGTGGATTTCTTTGTTTCAACTGCTGCTGCCCTTGATTTTGCACCCTTACCCCCAGATACCTTTTCAGCTACTTTGGTACGCTCTGCCACCTTTTCTGCCACTGCTGTTTTAACTTTGCTTCCAGATGGCATCTCCCAAGGCTTGCCCTCTGCAATGTCTTTCCCTTTCCACCTTAGATAGTCCTCTTGTTTATCTGCCGCTGCCTTTGCATCTTTGAGTAGTGCATTAAAATCATCATCTATGGATTTGGCTATACTATTGTCCATGTCCTTCAAGAATTTCTCTACGGCTCTAGCTGTAGCCCCAGGGTCAGATGGCACTTTCATCCTCGATATGCGACCAGTCCAGTAATCCAGTTGCGGCCCCCTGAGATTATCAGCATCGTGGAGTATTCTGGCTAGTTTAGCTCGTAATCCCGCGGCAATCTCAGGGTCAAACCTTTCTACTTTCCCTATGGCCTGCTTGAGCTTGTTAGACTCCCCCAATAGCTTCTTTAGCTTAGGTTCGAGGCGTGATACCTGCCTTGGTTCAAAAGGTTGTGGCCCTTTTCTCCAGCCCCTACCCTGTTCTGACCACCGGGGCAACTTCTCCTCGGCTCTCATCAGGGCTGGGTTCTTCCTAGCGCCTTCCCTAGTGGACTGGCTAACCTTCTTCATGGCTTCCATGAGCTTCTGTCGTGTCCTAACAACTGCCTGGTAGTCTCTGAGATACTGCTGCTGTGCCTGCTGGGTAAGCTTCAACTGACCAGTCATTCCTTCGCTGCCAAACTTACTGCTTGCGCCAGTTCCCCACTTGCCTCTGAATTTAGCCCAATCCTTTTCCAGCTTTGTGCTGTATTTACCCACATCAGTTATGGCATCCGATAAGCCCTTCATTTTTGAATATCGCTCTAACCATATTACATCTGTCTTATCCAGATTACGCACCGAACCCAGCGCATCTACAAACCTCTGGTCCGCTTTGGCCGAGGCAATTACTGCCTCATGGACATAGCCCCTGAATTTGTTCAGCGTGGCTATATTTGGCTTAACGCCAGTGCTTCTCAGCAGGTTTAGTTTTTGCATGGTGCTTAGGGCATTTGTGGCCTCTTGCGCCTTCCCAAATGCCTTACCAGCATCCTTAGCAGTTGACACAGCAGTTTTGAACTCTGTTGATGGATTGAACTTCAACTTGAAGATGTTCCCTCCAAACGATGTCTTGGCTGGGAGGAATGAAGCTATGCAAAGGACATCCAGCACAACGCTGCCAACCTTCCAGCCAGTGCTCATCCTATTCCAGTTCAGGGCGGTTCCTACAACTGGAATCTGACCAGCTATGATATACCCTGTTCCCTTTAATGTTTCTAGTGTCCCTGGCTGGCCTGCCTGCCATGTTGCTACTGAGGCCACGACTGCATTGCGTGTTTCTTGAGGCAGAGAAGCCCAGTATTTGTTTACAGCGTCCTGGCGCTCCTTTGAATATGCGCTGCCTTTCTCCCCAAGCCCATACGGAAGCCCTTTTACCACTGCTGGGTCAATGAATCCTATGTCCCTTGCCATTTTAAGGGAGCCTATCTTTTCATCTGGCGTAGCTTTGTCAAGATTCTGCTCTTTATAAAGCTTTGTCTGCTTGTCAGTCAGGGTTATGTATTTTATCGCTCCGGTTTTCTCGTCTACCCCAGCAAAGAAGTCGTTTTCCTTCAAGTCTCCGGATTTCTTCATTATGTCAAACTTCTGTAGAGGTGTGGCTGTTACCCATTCGGCAGCTTCCTTAGCGTCATCCCCAAGCCCGTATATTGTCATGCCAGCAATAATGTAGGCTTGCTGCCCCTCATCGGTTTTGGAGGTAGATTTGCTCTTGAAATACTCAGCCAACTTGTAAACATCGTACTTTCCAGGCTCAACCTCAAAGTCCTTCAGGAACTTTTCCTGTATCGCTATAAGCCTCTCCTGCTTTCGGGTGAACTCCACCATCCCCACTTTCATCAGTAGAGATTGGTTATCCTTGCTTAGTTTATTGAACTCGCTCTTGGGTACCAGTCCATCCTTGACTTCCACAAAATAGCGGTTGACTATCCTTGTGCCTTCACTTTCCTTTTTGTTCAACTCTATATCTAAAGCATCGGAACGCTTCTCTAGTGCCTTACCCTCATTAACATATTGCATATACTCCAGCGGCCCACCTTCAAAACCTTCTGCGGTGATATTGCTTTCCCACCTCTTGTTGAATTTATCCAGGTCAGTGTTATACAACTTTACCTTGGCACTGAGACTTTCCATCTCTGTATTATAT
>NZ_JABXWD010000084.1 GCF_019173545.1 Candidatus Magnetobacterium casense
ACCCCCGGACAGGTTTGAGTGCATCTCTTCGATAACCTCCCCCATTCCCCAGTTATCGTACCGGAGATGTCTTACCTTGTCGCCTGTTCTCAAAAATAAACGCCCCATAGTTCACTTAAAACGTGTACATATTATAGACAAAATGGCCCCGTATAGTAAATGATTCCTTTCCCCACTCCTCGGGTAATGGCCAAAACGGTGCGGCATCTCTGATCGAACGCACGGCGGCCTCATCCAACGCCTTGTGTCCCGATGTTCTGACAACCTCAACAGTTCCCAGGGTGCCGTTTTTGTTTATTGTAAAGCTGATGTACAGATCCCCGTATATCTTTTTACGAGCCTCTGCCTGGGGGTACTGCCATACACTTTCTATGTTATCCTTTACACGTCTCATGTATATGGCGTATCGCATATCATCGACATCCAGTGACAGACTGTTGTTCTTGTTGTCAGAGGTGTTGGCACTGTGCCTTGTGGTTTCGTCTTTTTTGCGGGAGGCCATGGCATGTTTTTCTATGACATCACTGTCAAAGAGGTTACCCAGTGAGGGGGTGGACGGTTTTTTGGGTGGCGCCGGTGGGTATGCCTGTGAACCTTCCGTTTTTTCGGGTGTGGGAGGGGCAACAGGTACAACAACGTTGGAGGGAACCGACTCTTTTGGTGCCGGTGCTTCAAGCCCCTTGGGTGTGGTCTGCAGGGGAGGAGCGGGAGGCTGTGGGGCCTTGGCAATTGGTCTGTCTGGTTCGTAGACCTTTGGTTTGGGGGGGGATGGCTTGTGTGGAGACTCCGGCGGTTTGGCAGAGACGGATGGTGGAGATTTTTTGGCCTCCGGGGCTGATGATGAACGTTTATCCGGGTGAGGTTTTGTTGCAGGCGGGATGTTTGTCTGGGGTGCCGGTTTTGGCTCCGGCGGGACTATCTGCGCTATAAGGGGTTTGTCCTTTGTGTACTTTGGAGTTGGCCTCTTCGGCTTGATGACAAAAAGCAGCAGAAAAACTACAAGTATATGGACCGCCATGGATATTGCCAGGTAACGTTTAAACATGTCTTGTCAAATAGTTGATATACATGCGGGGACTTTTCAAGACGCCCTCCTTGTGCATCCAAAAGCGCATTGCGGCCTGTTGGATGTCGGGTTGTTCGTGCAGGGACACCAGCGACTCTGCCATCTTGTCGTTACGGAGAAATATCCCCTGTAATATCTTCATGAGCACAAATCGTTTCTTGAACCTTTGCACCCACAGGGATTTGTACAACGACGGTTTGCCCTCAGTAATTGCGGCGACGACAAACTCAGCCGATTTCATGGCGTAGTATATCCCCTCAAAGGTGAATGGCATCACTTGGGCGGCGGCATCTCCAACAAAAAAAACCCCGGCTTTAAAGTAAAGTCGGTTGTCCCAGAAGGGTATATAATACCCTCTCTGCTGTCCACCGGAGTTGATCCCGTATGCAGCGAGGCAGTTTTTCAGATATCCCCCTGCCCGCGGAACATCAACACAACCCGTCCCAAGGGATATCCCCTCGGCGTGAGGAAAGACCCATGAGTAGAAGTTGGGCGCAAACGCCGAACCAAACATAAAGTCGCACGTCTGTCGCTCATGTCCTTTGATTATCTCATGGAGGGTGTACAGACGATTCGGGAGCGATCCGGTCAGTAGTCTTCTCAGGCGTGAATTGACGCCGTCTGCCGCTACAACATACCGTGCCCTGATCTGCGTACTATCCCAATCGTTGGTGCCAACGGTGAGGATGACCCTGCCATCCTTTACGGTTATCCCCCTGCACTGACCAGTCATCAGGTGAGCGCCCCGCTCCTGTGCTCGTGTTCGCAAGGCGGCGTCAAAGCCTGGCCTGTCAATGATGGCCAGTTGCGTTTGGGGCAAGGGTATTTCCCGTGTCTTTCCCGAGGGGGCGATAAGTCTCAGTGTGGTGACCATTTTACGGATGGTATGCACGGGCAGGTCAAATTCCTTAAAGGCCGTAGCAATAAGTCCACCTCCACAGGGTTTGTTATTGGACAGGTCCCTCTCTATAAGCACCGTTTCTATACCGGCATCCGCAAGGAGCATTGCACAGGTTGCCCCCGCAGGGCCACCTCCCACTACTGCCACCTGTGTCTCTGGAATGTTGCTGACCCCATAATGCCCATTTCTTATATTCATATCTATCTCTTTGTACATTAATCTTACCCGCTCAAACTTGGCAAGAGCACCTTATTATACTATCACCCACTCACTTTACGAAAGCGCCAACTTTTCCAGGGCAATCGCATTTGACCGTAAGAGAAAGAAAGGGGCGGCTCCGCCCCCCTTCAGAACCCCCCGCAAGGGGGCCAGCCCCCTTGACCCCATCATGCGTAACCTTGATCTTTAAACTATCAACAATTCATAAAATTCTCTAATGCGATTGCCCTAGCCAACTTTTCTTTTAATCTTCATTCTTGCACTTTTTTATGTTGATATGTCACAATATAAACAATGTCATTTTTAAGGATACTATAAAGTAATAAAAAAAGGTGGTGATAGAGATCAAAAATCAATGGCAATTGAGGTATATGATGTTGTTTTTAGTGTTGCTGTTTAACAGCACGGAGGCAGGAGCAATGGTTCTTGACCGTGTTGTTGCGGTGATAGACAAGGAGGTAATTACGTGGGGAGAGCTGTACAGGGCCATGGAGTTTGACATGAGGGATGAACTCAAAAATCTCAGCGGCTCGCAAAAGGCTGCCTTTATGGGTAAGCATGAGCGTGAGTTCCTTGACACGTTGATCGACATCAAGGTGCAGCTTATGTATGCCGAGGGTCACAACATCGGGGTATCAAAGTCCGAAGTGGATGCGGCAATTGAGGACATCAGACGCAAGTACTCCTTATCGGAACAGGACTTCTTCGAGGTGCTCAAAAAAGAGGGCTTCAGCGTGGAGGAGTACAAGCAGCGGTTGAGTGAGCAAATACTGTTGAGCAAGTTGGGCAATTCCGTGGTTTCCGCTAAAGTGATCGTGAGCGAGGATGAGATAACCCAAAGACTCAAAAACAAAAGACCCGGCACTGTTTCCAGTCAGTACAGGATACGGCTGATCCTCATATCAAAGATGTCTGAAGCCGGTAAGGACAAACCTGCCGGTGAAGGGCCGGCGCTCAAGAAGATGGCCGAGGATGTCTATGGGAAGTTGCTCAGGGGTGAGGACTTTGGCAAACTGGCAGCGCTGTACTCCGATGGCCCCAATGCCTCAAACGGTGGTGACCTCGGCTTTATCAGCAAGGAGGAGATGGACAAGGACTTCCTCGCCAATGTGGAACCGTTAAATCAAGGACAGTTCAGCAAGATATTTGTAACCGATAAGGGGATGAATATCGTACAGTTGGTTGAAAAGAAGGAAATTGCTAACGAAGGTCAGGCCAGGGACGAGGTGCGCAGGGACCTGTTTGCAGAAAAGTCAAAGAGGGCTTTCAGGGATTGGATAAAATCCTTAAAAGAAAAGAGGTTTATAAAGGTAATGCTATAAAGCGCTTTAAAAAAGTCTTGACAAACCCTTAAATTATTGATATAATTAATCTTGATAGGGTATGACAAAGGCCGATATAGTGAATGCGTTGTTTGAAAACGTTGGTCTCCCAAAAAAAGAAGCTGAGGAGATCATTGAGATTATACTTGAGACGATGAAGCAGACGTTTGCTAGTGGTGACTCGATAAAGATATCCGGATTTGGCTCGTTTAATGTCCGCAGCAAGAGACCGCGACGGGGCAGAAATCCAAAGACCGGTGAGGATATAGAGATAACCTCAAGGAAGGTTATTACCTTTAAGCCAAGTAGTTTCTTAAAGGCCACGGTAGAGTAGCTGGTATGTGCAACCGGGTGTTAGAGATTATACTGTTGGGTCAACCGGGGTTGCAGGGGGTTGCAGTAGTCGTTGGGATTGTAACAGCGACATGGTGCAGTTCGGTACGGAGGCAGGTATATGTTTAAGTCGCCGATGACCACTCAGGATGAGCGGGAGGAACTACCGCATAAACTGTTTTACAAGATCGGCGAAGTCAGCAGTATAACAAAGTTGGAGCCTTATGTCTTGAGGTACTGGGAGACGGAGTTCAGTTTTCTCAGGCCGCGTAAGGGCAAGTCAAGGCAGCGGATGTATCAGAAGAAAGACATCGAAATGCTGCTTGAAATAAAACGCTTGTTGTACGAAGAGCGTTTTACTATAGAGGGTGTGCGTAAAAAGTTGGGTTCCAAGTACATGGACATGGTCAGGGAAGATAGTGAAGATGTCGCAGATGTAGAGCTGAGAGAGACCATTGATATGATTCGCACACGGTTAAGGGAGATTTTGTATCGTTTAAAGAAAGGCGGGGCGTAGCGCAGCCTGGATAGCGCACTCGCTTGGGGTGCGAGTGGTCGCCCGTTCAAATCGGGTCGCCCCGACCAATTCTATCAGTACCGGAGGGGGGGTATCTCTGCGGTTTTCCGGCACATGTTGATGACAAAAAAACTCCTCATTGGCAAATACGGCGAGTGGGTTGCCATGTGCTACCTCAAAAAACTCGGATACTCTATTGTAGAGAAAAACTACAAAAATGACGTCGGCGAAATAGACATCATAGCTAAAGATGGCCAAACAATTGTGTTTGTGGAGGTTAAGACCAGAAGAAGCAACACCTTCGGAGACCCCGTTGAGGCCATTACATACAGGAAACGCAGTAAGATATTAAACACGGCGCTGCTGTACATTCAAGGAATATCCCCTGAGCCGTCGGTAAGGTTCGATGTAATCAGCGTAAAACTCACACACAACCAACATTCACCAGCCTACCACAAGACCCTGCAACACATAAAGGACGCCTTTGAACTCTGATTGTCTGTCATAGTATAGCACGTTTCGTTTGGATTAAATACAAGATACGTAGCATTTTTACGGGGTCAAGGGGACTGGTCCCCTTGCGGGGGGTTCTGAAGGGGGGCGGAGCCGCCCCTTTCTTTTCTTGTATCGTACGCAATCGAAAGGCGCTATAATATCGAGCTTTACGGCAGAGCAAATCCATCGTGTGCTATGTTTTTTTCAAAGGGACCGTCCTGAAACAGTCCCTTCGCTTGCCGAGCATGACCTACCGGTTCATTCAGCCCACCAATCCAGCGGTAACGCCCTGGTGGCAAATCCACCACCGGTTATATTAAGACCATCCATGAGCCAGATGTATATATCCCCGGTTGAGGAGTCCTGCCACAGGATGTCGGTCTTGCCATCGCCGTCAAAATCACCCGTTGTCAGGATATTCCAGTTGCCCGGTATGCCACGTGCCACGTAGTTGCCACCGAGCACCGTGGCCCCGTCCATCAACCATATGGCAACATCCCCCGTTTGAGTATTCTGCCACAGGACGTCGGCCTTACCATCACCATCAAAATTACAGATCGTCTTCACCACCCAGTTGCTCGGTATGCCCCTGGCAGAGTAAGCACCACCGCTTATATTGGCACCATCCATCAGCCATACGTAGACGTCGCCATTGGCGGCTTGCCAGAGCATGTCACTCTTGCCGTCGTTATTGAGGTC
The DNA here is from genome assembly GCF_019173545.1 of Candidatus Magnetobacterium casense. Classification (GTDB taxonomy): domain Bacteria; phylum Nitrospirota; class Thermodesulfovibrionia; order Thermodesulfovibrionales; family Magnetobacteriaceae; genus Magnetobacterium; species Magnetobacterium cryptolimnobacter. The sequence continues at coordinate 5,553 of NZ_JABXWD010000084.1, forward strand.
GGCCACCGCCTTGAGAGTCCACTCTGCGGGCATAGCCTTTACGACAAAATGACCGCTACTTATCCTGGCGCCATCCATCAGCCACAGGGCAACATCACCGGTTTGGGTGTTTTGCCACAGGACGTCGGTCTTGCCATCGCCATCAAAGTCACCGGTGGCCGTGAACTTCCAATCCCCTGGCACTCCATGTACGGGATAACCACCACCGGATATCTTGTCACTGTCCATGATCCAGATGTAGATGTCGCCGTTGTTTACGTTTTGCCACAGGACATCGGCCTTACCATCGCCATCGAAGTCATCGATAGCCTTGACCTCCCAATCTGCCGGTATACCCCTAACAACATAAGCGCCTCGACCTATGCTGTGGCCACTCATCAGCCAGATGACGACATCACCTGTCTTTGCATTTCGCCAGATGATATCGCTTTTGCCATCGCCATCAAAGTCATTTCTAACCCTTTTACCTCCCGTTACCTGAAGGTTAAATATCTGCGTGGAACCCGATGCCTCAATCGTTATAGCGCCACCGGCAGGCTCTGTTACGGTATACCGGCCCCCCCTGAGAGAGACGTGTATTGTGGCCGCATCACCGGTCTTTGCCCCCGATGTCTGCGATGTATCATCGTATATGGGGATGTCAACAATATAGAGGTTGTTTGAATCCAGGCCATCCTTGTCCTGAGCGATATTGTTATTGCCGTCCTTGTAGTCTGAACCGTCTGCCCTCTTTACGGTAACGACCAGCCCCGTAGCCGCCGCCTGATTCAGCAATACCCCTGATACGGTGATCGTACCTCCTATCCTGTATGGCAACGGAAGCCCCGCCGCATACGATATCCCATGCGTTGCAGTGAACATCAATACAAAACCCGTGATAAGCAAAACTATGTGTCTCATGTAGACCTCCTTAATAGTTGGTTCATGTGCCCTTTCATGTATCCTCTTAAAAAAGCATGGTAAAATGGGGTCAAGGGGACTGGTCCCCTTGCGGGGGGTTCTGAAGGGGGGCGGAGCCGCCCCTTTCTTTCTTGTGCTACCATGAAATAAAGAGGATACCCTTTCATCAACCTTGATAACCGGCAAGACGAACGCCCCGTGAGTGCAGACGCTCATCCCGATATTTCCCTTACTGCAATGACCAGTTGGTATCGCTCACTGCGTATATCCAGTACCCGTACCCGGGTGTCATCGTAGTGAGGTCACTGGCTGCCAGGTTGTTTGGATCGTATATCATCCACTTGCCATTGACGTAGGCAAAGACGGCCACATACCTGCCGGCTATTGAGTTAAGGGCATCGGCCATTGGTTTGGCCTCCATTGAGTTAAAGCCTACCAGGTTCCAGCCCTTTGTAAGGCTGATAGTCTTCGAGGTGATTGCAGAACCCAACGTGGTTAAATTGGCAGCCTCCTTCATGCTGATGTAATATCCCTTGCCTGGTTCAATTGTGTCGAGGTTGTTCAGGGAACTGCCTTGTTTATAGACGTGCCATTGGTTGTTTGAGTAGCCCCAGATGCCGTCATACTTTCCGTCGATTGACTTCAGTACGCTTGAGAGCTTTGTATCTGCCGGCTGGTTTGACAGGGATATCATGTACAATCCCGGCCCGGCAAACTTGTAGGCAGGTGATACGTTTACACGCACGGTGTACAGTGCCCTGTTGCCGGAGCTGTCCTTGAGTTCAATCGTGACATCCGAAGAACCGGTGAACCCGGCTGTTGGGTTGATATCAAGCATGTGTTTGGCGTTGATGCTTACCCCTGCCTTGGGTTCGGTGTCCAGCAGCTTTGTGTACGTCAGGGAGGAGACGGGGAGGCTCATGTGCCAGGCATATGACTCAAGGTTTACCACATCCGTGTTGGTGCAATCCTGTGCCACCGATATGTTGGGGATTGGCGATAGTCTTATAGCGGAGTAGAAGTTGGATGTATTGTACGGTTGCGTCTGATAGCTCCCGCGCATTGCGTTATACACGCCCAGTGTAGATTTGCTATATATGTACAGGTTGGTTACAATGTATGGGCCATCGACCCCGTGTGCGGCTATGGTTGCACCATCGAACACCAGGGGTATTGAGTAGACGCCCCTGGCTGAGAACGATTCAGTTATAGAACTCCACTGGATATCCAATCCATTTTGGTCTCTCAACTGCGCATTCAGGTTGAAAGTACCGGGCTTTGTAACCTCTGCCTGAACCCTTATTACCAGGACATCATAGAAGCCATCGCCATTTGTGTCCATACCTGAGTCGGATTCGACCTGATTGATTACGACACCGCTGCTTTTCGTAGTGCCGGTAGTAAAGCTCCAGGAGTAGTCAGATTCAAGACCATTAGCGGGGGTCTCTGTATCAGTAACAGCAGTTGTCACAGTTGCAGTGTAAGTGGTGTTTGGGGAGAGGTCTGCGGATGGAGTAAATATGGCGCTGTTGTTTGCGCTATCGTATGTTACACTACCTGATGCAGGGGCGCCGGAGGCATTGACTACTATAAAAGAGGATGTGGTCAGGGTGTTGCTTAGGATATACTTATCGAAGGTGACCTTTATAGCCGGATTTATTGATATATCGGTTGTGCCCTTCTTGGGGACAGTGCTTGTGACACGAGGGGGGGTATTGAATTTGACGGTCTGAAATGTCCAGGTGTAGGTTAATGCCATCTTGTTACCGTACTGGTCCTTTATGCCGTTTGCCCCTCCAAGAATGCTTGCCGTATAGCTGGTATTGGATCTCAGTTTATCCGTTGGTGTAAAGGTAGCCCTGTTTAAAACGCTGTTGTATGTTACGCTACCCGCCACAGGCACGTTATACTGTTTTACCGTAAACGTAGAATTGGTTATAGTGGATGCATCCATAGGGGTAACAAAATCCACCGACACAATGCCCTTACTAACATTCTTTGCGCCTTTACCGGGGACAACATGGGCTACTCCTACAGCGTTGTTGATGCTTATGGTGATCTCTTTTCGTACCGAGTTAAAGCCATCGTAAGCGATTAGCGCCAGTTTCTGGTTTGCGCCGCTGGAGAATCGGGTGGTATCTACGCTATAGGTGGTAGCGGTTAAGCCGTGTGCCAGTGGGGTCCAATCTATGCCGTCAGGGCTATATTCCAGGCGATAATAGATTTTACCCTGATCATCCGTACCGGTCCAGCTTAGGGTTACTTTGCCGGTTAGTGTAGCGCCGTCTGTGGGATAGGTAAAACCAACACCTGATGGGGCGCTGCCATAGGAGGCCCTGTCTATTGTCTTTGTGTTGACCGGCCCTGTGAGCGTCAGAGTCTGCGCCGTGTCATCATAGGGAATTGTGAAGATAAACACCTTACTGACCCCTTTTACTTCATCGCCGGCATTGTCCATTTCAGTGAATTCGCTTGGGCCAAAGGTGTATGTGCCACCGGCCCCACCGATTACGCCTCCGGAGGCATCACGCAGACTTACAGTGTAACCGCTGCCACCTGGAGCGCCTATGTTTCTCTGTGTCAGCCGATATAGTGGGTCCATAACGCCTATTGCTCCGGAGGCATCCAGGTATCCCTGGACAACCAACCAATCCCCTGAGAGCGCTGACGCAGCCATAAGAGCCGGAATTGAAGTAAACAGATGGTCATAATCATCATCCCTCATCCATCTGAACTCCGCAGATTGAACATTCTGGTACATTACAGGAACAACCGGTGTCTTATAGGAAGTCCCATCGCAATGATTGACATCCGTTTCATCGAATTCTCCATTACCTTCGGAGAAAGACTTGTTTGCCAGGTTCGTCAAAATGTGAACCCTAAAGCCCTCTATCTTAGTGCCATCGTTGTTGTGTTTATTGGTACATCCGGCACCGGTTGTTATGGCCAGGCCATACTCATGACCTACCTCATGAGCAACCGTGCTTTCATTAAAGTTACTCTCAGACAAGAGAATAACGTGTTCAGCAGGATAACTCCTTCCTGTTATGCAACTTTCATTGCTGTTAAGAGTTATGGGCAGTAAATTATTAGGTGTCAAGCCCACGACAAACCTATTGCCTCCCAACATATTTGCCATGTGTTTAGCAACCGCATCCACCTCTTCCAATCTGGTTACATTACCACCTGCATCCGTTACATCAACCATTCTGACATTCTCACAGATAGCGTCATTGCCCGGTACGCTGTTTTTGTTGCTACGTTGATCACGTTCAGCATTATACTCAAAACCCACGTTGCTCATCCCAAAGCCCCCGGCGCCGCTAACAATTTCCCCTTTATCGGTGTACTCAAACTCAAAGATCGGGAAGACCTCTTCCGTATACGATGCCCCATCTCCAAACATACCCTTAGCGGATGCCACTTTTACGGCATCAGTTCCATTAAACCAACCGGATATACCGGCGACATAGACATCCGTCTTTAAGTTTCTGGCTGCCACTGTTGTTGCCTCGGCCTCTTTTTTGAATACCCTTTTCTCTGCCTGAGCTTGCGGCCATGGCTCTACTGTCAGCTTATATGTTTCATTGCCACCGGCATTGTCATGATCAAAATTTATTGTATTTTCAGCCCTCTTTTTTCGAGCTTTGTTGTACTTATCGGGGCGTTCAATTATCATGGAGGGCGTTGTTTTTGAACCTGTACCCCAGTCAAGGGTTACGTATGCAGCAAAAAAATCAGCCTGGTCCAGCTCAAAGACATCATCCTTCTTATCCCACAAGACATAGATACGGTTGACGACCCTCTTGTCTCTGACCAGGTTCTTGTTACGCAGCGTGTTGAACCATGTGATCTGGAGTTTGTCTTTTGTTGCATTTGGTGGATACAAATCCTTGGTTTGACCATCAAGGTTGATCATTGTCCAGAACGTCCACTGCGTTGTGCTATTAAGCGTAGCGCCACTTTTGTTCTTTACGCCATTGTTGCCGCCAATCACCCTCATACGATAACGAATGCCGTCTTTTAGGTCCGTTGTGGGGATCAAGTTTATCTCTTTAGATGACGGATTAGCCAGTGTACTGTCAACATCCACCCAATTGCCTGACTTGTCCCGGTAATCCAACTTGACCGTGTCCCTGTTTATCGTGCCGGTGTCTAACTCATCACTAAACTTTACCACGATATCGGGTTTGTCCCACAGAACGTTTTCGCTATTTTTAGCGGGTGTGAACTCTGTTATTTCAAAGCCTACAGTACCCACTACCTCCACAAATCCTATGGCCACACACCAGCATCCTGTCTGTGTGACATCAGTGTCTACCATTATCTTGTTAGTTCCCTTGATTAAATCCCCGGGCGATATGTTAAAGGCATTGAGGCTCCATGAGTCGGTTGCCCCCTGCAGTTGTCCCACTTTTTTTCCGTTTAGGTATACATGGTCTATCTCCGGGGTTCGTCCGACGCAGCCTCCCAGTTTGTTATAGTCCACATCCCACGCCGTCAATCTAAGAAGTGTATCAGTAATCCGGCCTGGCTCCTCATCAATGACCAAATCAATGCGGTGGTCTGCGTTTTGGCAGTCAGAGTTGACATCCACATGCCATATACGCTCGTTTGGGGAACTAGTTGCACCTCCTGATGGACCTGCCGGTATTGGCCCTTGAGGGGTTTCCCTGTCATTTGCATAGGTCAATGAACTCGGCGACAATAGTAAAAAAATAAACAGTGAAATCATTAAAAACCTGTCAGCAATAACGCTGAACCTAAACTCACGAAATCGAGACATAAGTGGTACCTCCTAAAAGTTTTGTTTACGTTTACACTGTAAGCTACCTGTCCGTCAATATACTCGCTGAAAAAACAAGCATACATGACCTCCTTTTCGATAAGTTATTAATGCTCTCAGTTAGTAACATAGCAAGCCCTTTGGATTACTGCCTGTGGATTTTGGTATTTATCAGCACTCATTATAGACGATAACATTAAAAGGCAGATATTGTCAACAGGCAATCCAGGGCGGCAGCATTAGAAATAATCATGATGTTTGTTATGCTAAAATAACCACTTCTCAACTTATTAACCAGCCCTTTACGGGGTCAAGGGGGCCGTGCTCCCTTGTGAGGGGGTCT
>NZ_JABXWD010000085.1 GCF_019173545.1 Candidatus Magnetobacterium casense
CCAACACCGGCGCAAACAACCACCAGATCGCAGGATTGCCCATTGATACGATACTCGATACCTGCCCCGGAGGCAGATAGGACTGCCCGGCGTACAACCACAGGGGACGTTTCAACAGCGGCCACTCGTACCAGTTGGAGGAGAACGGATGGGTTGCCACCAGGTTCTTGTGATAGCTGAACATGTGTGTCTGACTTGCCTGCACGTAATCAAGAAATGGCCGCGTAGGCTCTGCCATCCACAGTGGCAGGTACGAAAGCGTGTAGATCACCGCAGGAACGATGACAAAAAACAATGTCGCCCACAATATGCTGCCCCTGACAAACACAAGCATATGCAGGAAGTGCTGCTTCTGAGAGTCTTTGTGCTTTGTGTGCTTTTTCTTTGATTTCTGAACGGATGGTTGTTCAACCGTCTTTTGGTACTGAGCGAATCGGAAGTACAGGGAGGCAAAAAACACAACGGCCAATCCCGCACCCGCATACAGACATATCCACTTTGTGGCCGCCCCCAACCCAAATGCTACCCCAGACAGTCCCAGTGGCATGAGCGTTTCCCTGAGCGGCCTGCAACGGAGGTTTGACAGGTAGTAGCGGTACATGAAGTAGTACATGAGGATTATAAAGCACACCGCAAATGTGTCAATGGTTGCAATCCGCCCCTGTACAAACCGCATGAAGTCAAAGCTCATCAGAAGTGCCGCTACAACGGCATACCTGGTGGAGTCAAAGAAGAGCCTCCCCATTAGGTACATGAGCACCACCATGGCAATGGCAGCCAGCGCACTTGTCACCCTCCAGCCAAAGGGGTTCATACCAAGTATTTTCACGGCGATGGCGATGAAGTGCTTGCCGAGGGGTGGGTGGGTGTTTTCATAAAACGGCGTTATACGGTGGACTTGCTCGTAGGCCGTGCGTGCGAAGTAGATTTCGTCAAAGTACGAACTGTTGAGATACGATGGCGCTGCGGGGACGGTGTTTTGTTCGTCGATGATGTTTTGTACCGTTCCGACGCTGTTAGAGGTTGGGTTGAGATGCCTGATGTTGCGTATCTTGATGAGCGTGTCGGAGGCGTCAAAGAAGCCAATTTCGGTGAGCATTGCCCCGGGCTTTTGGACGGTTAGCATGACGGTGTTTGCGGTGAAATTGACCCTTTCACAGCGCCACTCAAAGACAAAGACCTGTTTGATCGACGTAGCATTAACCTGTCTGCCGGCAGTATCGATGTAGTCTATGCCGTATTGTCCCTCGCCGATTCCGCCAAAGAAGCAGACCCTGACCACATCCTTTGTCGAGTCAAACTCGATGGCCGCCGATTCCGTCTCGGCGGCAGGTTTCCAGAAGGTCTCCGGAGCCGCAGACGACCCCAGTCGGTAAAAGATCAGCACCGCATTGAACAATACAAGTGCCGTTATAAAGACGTAGTCAAGGCGCTGTAGGGAACTGGTAACGGGTGTGGAGGACGAAAGGTCATAAGTCTCTGCTAGTGCCTGCATCTTTGATGAATCTTTGATATCCTGTGTTAGCTCTACCGCTCTGACCCTGTCGTGGACTATGTCGTTGGCAACGAGTACCAGGTAGATAAGGATCGCTACGTTTATGGCCGATATCACCAGCATCAGGGGGTCGGACACCGGGATGTGGAAGCTCCCACGCAGGGCAAGCCATAACACATCTGCCTGATTTACAAATAATGTAGCGGTGATTGCGCCGTATATGTACAGGATTCTCCTGTCTCTGCTCTGAATGTAGCTCAACAGGGCTATCAGCATGGCAGGAAAGAGGTAACGCTCGTGCATCTTTGAGGTCGTAACGTAGACTGCCGTGATGATAAACAGTGCGATGAGTGGGAGGTTTTGTGTTGTGCGGTTCTTATAGAAAAAGTATGACGCAACGCTGACCGTCCAGAGTATAAAGACGATGCCCCACGTGGAGTATGACAGAAAGAGCAGCCGTGAGTCATAGTTCTGAAAGTTGCCGCCGGTGAGGGCGAAGAGGTTAAAGGCATTGAGCGAGGCATATGGGTATGAGGCCAGGGTTTTTTGGTAGTGACTCACAATCCAGAAGACGCCCTTGTGTATGGAAAACGGGACAACGGCCAGTGCGAAAAGTCCTGTGGCACATGCACAGGCAATGACAATGGTCTTAAACGATTGTTTATTCCAGCCCTGGCCGATAAACGCAAATGCAATCACGGGCGTAAATATCAGCGCCTGGGGCTTGACCAGCACGGAGACGGCAAACAGCAGTGCCGCTGTTACGAGGCGTTGTCCTGTGATGGCCATCAGGGTTAGCAGGATGCAGAGTGTAAAGACGGCATCCACCTGTCCCCAGAGGCAACTGTTGACGAGCACGGCGGGGTTAAACGCATACAGGAGCGAAAGGACAAAGGACGCCTTGTCAGGGAGGCGTTTACGGGCAAGATGAAAGACGATTCCGGCGGAGATAATATCGGCGATTATGGGTGGCAGCTTGACGAGGACGAGGTATGCCGTTGTGGAGTAGGACATGGACAGGGCATCCCTGAGCTTGCCGATGAGGTACAGGACGTAGATGTATCCGGGAGGGTAATCGGCAAAAATCTCCCCGGAGTAGAAGTGCGCAAATCCCTTGTCGGCGACGTAGATGGCCCACGATCTGAAGCAAGCGATATCCGCCGGATACCCCTCGACAATCGTTGCCAGGTACAGCCTGAGCAAAAAGGCGGCAACGAGCGAGTATGTGTGCAGCATAAAAAATCTGCCCTTGCTGGAAAACTCCATTGGCAATTTTATCAGATTACGGTTGATTTATACCAGCACCATAGGTTGAAGGGGTGCATAAATTTTTGGTGGGCGTCATAAAGCCATTGTTTACCGAATTTTTGTACTTTTTATTATATCGCCTTTTAATGCGGTTTTTAAAAATGTATTCCCGTTCCCTTCCCTGTTCAAGCCAGGGACATGGTTCATGGGAATGACAAGAAATGATATTTTGCGCCCATATGTGCCTGCCCCTGGCTCGAACAGGGGGCATTGCCGCCGAAAAAGACCTGAAAGATAACGCTAATGTAACTCTATTGTTCTGCCTCCGGGTACTGAATGATTACATAGTCTTTCGATATCTCTTGCTGAAAGTCCTCAGGTACCCTTGCCCAGTCAAGCACGTCTATGAGGATTGGCAGTTCGCTTTCGGATAATACCTCTTTCAGGGTAGGCAGATTTTCCTGCGATCTGGTAGGCTCCTCAGGGTAGCGCAACACGATGTCAAGGTCGCCGGCATCGTGTCCACCGCCACTGACACGGCTTCCATAGGCCCAGACCTCCGCCCTGGGGACATACCGCCGTAGCAGGGTCTTGAGAGTTGCCAGGTACTCTGGCCGTATGTCAATACTCTGTGACATTGCCCAGATTGTATATCAGGCGCCTTGCATCTGCTATTAAATCGGGCAATAACGACAGGGTCTCCTCAGCAAAACCGGCTCCGTAATCATGCGCCGTATCGTTTCGGTTGTCACGGTATCTGAGCCAGCGTTGTACCTCATCCGTGCTGAGTAGCCCATGCCTTGCACCATAACGGAAGATGTCCTTGAAAACCAGCGTATCAACCGTCCCGGGCGTAGCAAAAAAGGGCTTTAACGCCTTTCTGAGCAGCTTTCCGGAAACCTCCAGTGTCAACTCAAACCCTTTGACTGTCGCGTTTCGGAAGACCTCATATTCGATGCTACCGATCTCGCTTTGCCGCAAAAAATCCAGCGATCTCTCAAGCGTTTCGATGCAGCGGTTTAAGTGTTTCGTGTTGATCGACATTTGGTGTATGAGGGAGGCAGGGGGGACGGTACCCCCCAAAACCCGCCCTTCTTACTTGCCCGTTACTTAATGATCTCCCAATCAGTTACAGGAACTAACCCAATTGACTTATAGCTCGATATATTTACGCCATCCATGTACCAGATAACGAGCAAGCCTGATGCCATGTTTTCCCATAGGACATCGCTCTTGCCGTCTTTGTTGAAATCATCCACCTGCTTTATATTCCAGTTGAGGTCAGAGATGGTTGCGGGTGACCCCATACTTGAAACGGAGGTGCCATCCATGAGCCAGATACCAACGTGTCCGGTGTCCGAGTTCCTCCACAGCAGATCGCTCTTGCCATCGCCGTTGAAGTCACCAACTCCTTCTATCTTCCACTTTAAGTCGGCAACCGTTGCAGGCGTGCCGTGACTAAGTATTGTCCCGTCTTCCTTCATGAGATATACATAGACCATCCCGGTTTTATTGTTATACCAGAGGATATCGGCAACACCATCAGCATTGAAGTCGTACTTTGGCCCCTTTGTGGTGCCACCCTTGCAGCTTGCTGCGAAGGTTGCGGTTGCTTTTTTGTTGCCCGACAAGGTCAGCGTACATATCGGACTTGTACCGGTGCAATCACCACTCCAGCCGGTAAAGGTTGAATCGCTTGCGGCAGTTGCCGTTAGTACAACGTTGGTTCCCGGAGCAAATTGATAACTGCACGTATCGCCACAATCCAATCCGCTTGGAGTGCTCAGAACAGTTCCATAGCCATCACCTGACTTGCTCACGGTTACACCGTATCCCTTGCTCAACGAAAAATCCGCTGTCTCCGTTGTGTCCTTCACCAGGTCAACCGTCTTTGTATCAGGTATGTAACCTGATGCAGAGGCCTTTACTACTACAAGTCCTGCCGGAACTCCCGTCAGTTTGTACGCTCCCTCGCTATCGGTGGTAGTTTTTACAATGCCGCCGGTACTTACCTCAGCACCGATTAACACCGTACCGGTATCAGAATCAGTAACAGTACCTTTTATCGTACCAGTGGACGTCACACCCGATGGATTTATCAGCAGCTTTACAAAGTCAACTGCATAGCCATCCCCGGCGCCTGTTGTGTTATCATCGAAATTGATGCTAATCTTTCCGCTACTTATCAGGTCGAGCTTATCGTCGGGGACCCTCACTGTGATGAGCTTGCCAATAGGGCCTGTCTGTGCAAGGGAGTTTATCACAACCTCCAAATCGGTTATCCGCACGTCGTTGATAGTTACCTCATATTGGGCATCCCACACCGGAGCCTGAAAGTCGTCAACAAATATCTGCAACATTGCAGAATTAACAGTCAGACCGTTGAGGGAATACTCCAGGACGATAGGCCTGACATTGTTTGCAGGTCGCACGGTTGAACCTGTGTAGCCGTCCTGCCCGTTTGGTGGGTGACCGTTATAGCTTGTGATAACCATGATCCTGTCTGTGCCATCGGGGTCTCTTGGGTCAACCGTCCATGGATAGCTGTGCGATGGCGTGCTGTGTCCTGAAAATGGATCATAACCGGCAGGCCATCCAAAGCCCAGATTGTCGATGTCCCCTGTGCGAACCATCATAGCGGCCTCTGGGGTGTTTGTCAACGTGACATTTGTTGTCGACCAATCCCCATCGTTAGCAGTCGTTGTGGCTGCCAGGGGTTGGGTCATCAGAACCAACATGCACATCATCAGTGCTATTAGTCCAGTTGCCTTTGCAAGTTGCCTCATACTCAGTTACCTCCGTTTAGTAGATTTTATAGTCTGGAGCAAACAGTTTAACTTATCCCTGTTGCGATTGTCAATGCGGCAAAGTCAGGGGGGTGATGAGGCACCCCCACCAAAAAGAAGTCTCCTTGCCCCCCATAAGAGTGCTACGTATAAGGATGCCTCTATCCGATCATTGCAATTGCCTTGTCCAGCCTCTTGACGACACGCTCCTTGCCAACCAGCTCAAGGACCTCAAAGATGCCTGGACTGACGGTGTTACCCGTGATGGCCACCCGCACCGGTTGCGCCAACTTGCCCAACTGCACCCCAAAGCCGGAGATCAATTCCAAAAACAATCGCTCGATCTCCGCTGCCCGAAAGTCCTGCAACTGTATAACGGCATCCCGTACTGCCAGCAGATATGCCTTAGAGGCGTCGTTGATGAATTTCTTGCCAGCCTTTTCGTCGATTTCGACGTCCTCCGCCATGTAATACTTCAGGGAGTTGGCCAGTTCCTCAAGCGTCCGGCAGCGCTCCTGGAGGGTCTTTATCGCCGCACTTAACCAGCCCGGATCAAAGGCGCCGCAGTCGTACCCACGGGCTGCAACAAACGGCTCCACAAGTGGTATAAGCGCCTCCGGGTCAACCCCCTTGATGTACTCGGCATTGAGCCACAACAGCTTCTCCGGATTGAACACCGCCGATGACTTGCCAACGTTGTCCAGGGAGAACTTCTCCGTCAGCTCCTCCATGCTGAAGACCTCCTGGTCGCCGCTTGACCATCCCAGACGCACAAGGTAGTTCAACAACGCCTGTGGCATGTACCCCATCTCACGATAGCTCTGCACCGACGTTGCCCCGTGCCTCTTGCTCAACCGGGCCTTGTCTGCTCCCAGGATCATGGGCAGATGCGCAAACTGCGGCGGCTTCTGACCAAAGGCATCGTATATGTGTATCTGCTTGGGGGTGTTGTTGAGATGGTCGTCGCCCCTGATGATGTGCGTTATGGCCATCTCAAGGTCGTCCACCACCACCACAAAGTTGTACGTGGGTGTGTCATCAGAGCGCATGATGATAAAGTCATCCAGAATGGAGTTTTCAAAGACAACCCTGCCCTTGATAAGGTCATCCACTACCGTTTCACCACTAAGCGGCATCTTAAAGCGTACCGTGGGTTTGATGAATCCTCCGGGCTCCTTCATATCCCTGCACGTGCCGTCGTACTTTGGCGGTTTGCCGGAAGCCAGCGCCCGCTTGCGTTTTTCCTCCAATTCATCGGCAGAACAGTAGCAGTAGTAGGCCATCCCGGTGTCAAGCAACTGCCGTACATATTGGTTGTACAACTCCGATCTGTCCGTTTGCCTGTAGGGACCATCGTCCCAACCCAGCCCCAACCACCTCATGCCATCAAGTATCGCCTCGATGTACTCGTCCGTGGAACGACCCCTGTCGGTATCCTCTATTCTGAGTATGAATGTTCCGCCATAGCGCCTGGCAAACAGGTAATTAAACAGCGCCGTCCTGGCACCTCCTATGTGCAGGTATCCCGTGGGCGATGGCGCAAACCGCACCCTTACATCTTTAAACAACTCTGCCTCCTTTGGTCTGTCAAGGATTGACTCCAATAATGTCGCCGTATTGTCTCTGTAACTCATATGTCCTTTATAATAGCACGTTTGAATATCGTTTGACAACCGCCAGGAATAAGCAGCAGAACAACCACATTTAACCGCAAGAGAAAAGAAAGTGTCGGCTCCGTCTACCCTTCACTGCATCTCATCTGATGTCGGGGATACCAAGCTGTCTGCATATTTCTATAGCAAATAGATTGGCTATTTCATTATGTCTTGGTATTGTTGCCGATTTATCTGATTCGTATAAATTAATGTATCTGCTATGTTTAGCGCCTTCTCTTGCTAACGCACAGCCATGATGTTCTATATACCTTATTAGCTCTTTTCTCTTCATACCTCCATTTCTTCTATAATCACCTTGCGATTTGGCAAGTTCTCTATATCGTATGGAAGTTGCATTTCCCTTATTGCATCAACCAGATTTTCTCTTGCCTCTTCTATAGTTTTCCCCTGTGTCATCGCACCAGGGACATCGTTCGTCCATGCAACCCACCACTTACCATCTTTAACAAATGTTGCCTTAACTTTCATGTTTTACCTCTTGATTGTGACCTTAATGTTATCCATAGATATTATAACAGATTTGTATCCTCTTTAATATTTCATGGTAACTATACTTTTACGCACCCTGGATTCCTGGTCAAGCCAGGAATGACACACTTGTAAACATGTCCCTTTAAGAGCACCCAAAACATTAAATCGCTGTCTGCCGGAAGGCGCTTTAATAAAAGCTCTTACTACTGACCAGAGATATCCAATAAATGGAGCAAGTAAAAAGGGGACGGCTCCATTCCCCCCTCACAGAATCTCACCTGATGTCGGGAATACCAAGCTGTCTGCATATCTTGATAGCAAAGACATCGTCAATTTCATTATGTCTTGGTATTGTTGTCGATTTAGCTGGTGCATATAAGTTGACGTATCTGCTATGTTTAGCGCCTTCACGTAACAATACACACAAATGTTTTTCTATATGCCTGATCAATTATTTTCGCTTCATACCTCCATTTCTTCTACAAAAACCTCAAGTTTTGGCAATTTGTCTATGTCACATGGCATTTGCATTTCCCTTACGGCATCGATCAGGTTCTCTCTTGCCTCTTCTATAGTTTTCCCTTGGGTCATCGCACCAGGGACATCGTCTGTCCAGGCAATCCACCACTGATCGTGACAAACAAATGATGCTTTAATTTTCATGTTTCACCTCTTTATTGTAAGCTTAATGTTATCCATAAGTATTATAACAGATTTCTTGCTGTAAAAAAAACTGGCGAATTGCCTCATCTAAAATCTATACGAAGTAAGACTCGTTGCCTCACATAAAAATCTATACTAAATTATAATAAACCTCATATAACAACATTATAGGAGGCAAATATGTCGTTAAAGATGAAAGAGAGGCAAGCAATAACAAAGGTATTGGCCAAGAGATATAAAACAGCAAATAAGAAGCAAAAAAAAGTGATTCTTAACGAATTCATAGACTTGACAGAATATGGCCGATGTTATGCGAGCTATTTGCTAAGGACACATGGAAAACAGACTATCTCAAGTAAGGCGTTACCTGTAAATAAATCTGACATTCCGCACACCCCTTTTCAAAAAAAGGAATTTACCTGAACCACAGATATCAATGTTAAACCTTGAAAAAATGAGAAGTTACGGGTACTTGAGCAGGTATAAAATATTGACTACTATTGATGCTATTCATGTGACCTTATAGGCAGATTAAAAAGTCAATAGGTATTAATAATACTATAAGCGTGTTTCTTAATCTGTTGTGTAAAAAACCAGCGTCCAATAATTTTCATTTTGGTTGAATAAGCCATTATGTAAACAATATCAAGTTCAAAATGTTTCATGCGGAATGTCGGATTATCGGTATATGCCATAAGTATATCCGCCGTGGAGATGCAAAACGAATTCCCGAATTGCGACACTTACTCTTTGAATATGGGGATATATCGTTAGCTGAAGATTACCTTAACTGTGGGAAAAGAGAGTTAGAAGAGGCTGCCAGAGAGTGGGCGGCTTCTAAAGAGTATATGATCATGCCTGGATTTGGTTCGGCTCGTGTTCGTTGGGGTAGTAGCCCGTGATATTGAACTTGAAATTTCCGTAAGCAGTACCAATAGATATAGCCAAAAGAATCAATACCTATGCGGTATACTGGCTCCTATACATCATTCTGGTGTGTATAATGCCTTATCTTTAGGTGTAATTGCATGTTTATTTGAGATGATCAGTTGCTGTGGATGTTTTTCACCTTCAGATTTTTATATGTATAAGGGAGTAGAATTTATGCTGACAACCATGACAGGACACATAAAAAGCGTAGCGTAATTTTCTGTTCCATTGCTACACAACCTCAAGTTAGAAAAAACCTCTATTTTATTGGCACGCAGGTGCATATCGTGTCACAGGTACAAAAAGTTCCCCCTCCGCCGGTAGAAGCAGGTGGGCTATATGAACCAGGAACGCAATTGCAAGTGCAGATTGCTCCAGGTGGTATAGGAGTACCGCATGGTAGTGTGTATGTGATAGTCCGTCCGTATTCATCGATACGAGTGTATTGATTAGCCTCATTACCTTTTTCCATTGCCTTTGGATCTAATAAGCACGTTATAAACTTCATGGAATCCATATCCCATATCTTGATGGTTTTGTCGTTTGAACCGGCGGCAAGTAACTTTCCATCAGGGCTGAAAGAGACGGAGTGAGTACTACGTCCTTCCAACGTACTGAGGAGGTCGCCAGAAGGCATCTCCCATATCTTAATGGTGCTGTCGCATGAACCAGAGGCAAGGAACTTTCCGTCAGGGCTGAAGGAGATGGAACACATCTCATGTCCCTTCAACGTTCTGAGGAGGTCGCCAGAAGGTATATTCCATATTTTTATGGTTTCATCGTATGAGCAGGAAGCAAGGATCTTTCCATCAGGACTGAAGGAGACAGATGTAACACCACCTGTATGTGCCTTGACGTAATTGGGACAATTGCCTTTTAATACATCATCTTTTATACTTTCCTTTGGTTTTTTCTCACTCGCAATAGACGCACTGAATCCAGTATTTAGAACTCCTAACCCAACAATAGAAGTTATCAAAAACCCCCTCCTGCCCATTTGCCAGGATGAGTCTATGTCTTCAATCCCATATAGACACGGATCCTCCGAACTGCCATTGGAATAAACTCTCTTCAACCTAAACTCAGGCTTCTCTATTTTATCCATTACCTATTGCCTCCTTTGTCTGTCATCCAAATTAATTCATTGCTTTTCCTTATTTTGCATAATATAAGGTATTTAGTCAATTCTCTGTTTATATAACATCTTTCCGTAGGGACAAAATTCTCGGTTTCAATTGGTGATAAGGTCTTTATGGCACAATCACCTGCGCAGTGCCATCTGCAATAGCACGATTCACAGTAAGGAATATTATCCACAACCCGTGAAAAATGTTTATTCAACTTTTCATTATCAACAATAAACCCAGCATTGCCATCGTACCTTCCCACCATAAACCGCTCACTCATAGGGTGGTCTCTACCATACGTTTCAAAGCATGTAGTTACATCCCCTTCTGGAGTTACAACGAATGCCCTACAGGACGCAAGGCAGAACCTTTGCGTTAGTACTTCTATCCTTGCGCCGGAATAAAACAATGTTATGCCGTGTCTTTCAGCGATCTCGTGGCTTTTTATAAACTGAGTGATAAATACGTCCAGATTCCTGATTTGCGAGACATTTTTTATTGCCCGTCCTTCCAAAAATACAGGCTCGACCTGTATTTTTTGGGGATTGAATCTCTCACATATGAATGAAACACATTCTTCTAAATAGTTTACCGATTCCTCCGTGACAGTTAGCCTGATTCCATAGTTAAACTGTTTCTCATCGAATGTATATAGTGACCGTGTTACAGTGGAAAATGATTCCGTGTTATCCTTGGTGGGGCGATGACGGTTCTGCACTATCGGTATACCATCAAATGACATGCTTATTTCGGTAAAATTACTTGTAATAAAATCAAGATTGTGCCCTGTCCAATAACCATTAAATGACCCCGTGATATGTAAGGCTTTTGAATTTTTATGTGCTTCATTCTTTACATATCGGACTGCTTTGGTTAATATATTCCAATTTAGTGTTGGTTCTCCCCCTCCGTGAAATCCTAATGTTATGGATTGAGAATTATTCTTTTTTGTTTCTTTTACAACATAATCTATCGCTGCCTTAGCTATCTCCCATTTGTATCCTCTCAAAAAAGCAGGGTAATTTTTATTTCACGTTTAAAAGGCATGGATTCCTGCTTTCGCAGGAATGACAGTTACAGCCGTTTTCCAAGTGTGTCATTCCTG
>NZ_JABXWD010000086.1 GCF_019173545.1 Candidatus Magnetobacterium casense
GGTTTTTGAAAATGGATTCCCGTTTTCACGGGAATGACAAGAAGTGGTATTTTGCGCCCATCTGTGTCATTCCTGCGTAAGCAGGAATCCAGAAAGTGCGAAACCATAGTTTCTAAGACAACGATCAACCGATGTTCCTGGTTGATAGTTCTGCCTGGATTGAATACATCATAACAAATACAAAATTCAAGGGCATTTCTGTTATACTATGTAGAAAGGCACAGATGTTTTTGTAAACGGGTAATATAACTCAAAACCTCAAAGGAGGCTAAGATGGCAACAAGTGATTATAAGGTCAACTATGGTTTTACGAAGGAGACATTCCCCCTTGGTACACATATGTGCTACGTGTATAACGACGACGGGGAGCGCAGGAAGGTAATGAGAAAGTTTGTGGAGAGTGGCCTTTTGGCAAGAGAAAAGGTGGTATACCTTGTCGATGTCGCCACAACAGACGACATAGACGACTACCTCAAGGTCATGGGGTTGGAGGTTGACCAAATGAGAAAAAGCGGCCAGATTGTGATGAAAACAACCATGAGTAGTTATTATCCGGATGGCTGTTTCAGTATTGATGACATGCTTCAGAGATTGAGGGATTTTTATAACCTTAGCCAGAACGAGGGTTATGCGGCAGTACGCGTCACTGGTGAGACCTGGTGGACTCAACGTGGAGTGCCAGGGTCCGAGCACTGGATCGAGTATGAGGCCATGCTTAACAAGCTCGTCCTGGACTATCCCTTCAGTGCTCTTATCTGTCAGTATGATGCAAAGATGTACAACGGGGCAACCATCTTTGACGTCCTCAGCGTCCACCCGTTGATGATTGTCCATGGACAGGTATTAAGAAACCCGTACTACATGCAACCTGATGAGTTCCTGGCAAAAAAAGGGCACTAACTCACTTTATATGGATGGGGGATTTATCCAGGCAGACATTGTAGGCAGGCTGCTTGTAATCCAGGAGGCGCTCGATGTCATGCCCGGCGTAAAGGGCATGGCCGAGTTCCTGGAGCGGGCGCTGTTGGAGGTGCCGGGGCTTGATGTGAGCTACATATGCCACAGGGGCCGCCTTTTCCTGGGACTAAACGTAGAACTTCCATGTTGTTCGGGGTCTGGACAGTGGCGGGAGGATGTCCGTGGTGAACACGAATGTGCCATAGAAAACATACAGGGTATGAAGGTGATGCCATTGAGGACCATCAATGCCCTCCACGGTTACCTCGTACTGGATGTAGGAGACCCGGAGCAACTTGCCCCCTACGAACCATTTCTGAAAAACATATGCAACGTCCTCTCCAGGACGATCGAAAACCGGGAAACTATGCAAAGCCTCAGAGAGGCCAACCTCGCACTCCAGAAGACACGTGATGTGCTCGAAGAGAGCGTATTGCAGCGCACCGAACAACTCAGAGAGAGCGAGGAACGCTACAGAGGCATGTTCTACGACAGCAGTGCCGTCATGCTCCTTATAGAGGCAGAGACCTTACACATCGTGGATGCAAACGATGCCGCATGTCGCTTCTATGGCTACGACAGAGAGACGCTCAGTACCATGACGATACAAAACATCAATATGCTGCCCCTGGAGAAGATTTATAACATAATACAGAGATTAAAGACCCATCAGACCGAGCACTTCTTCATGCGTCACAAGCTGGCAAGCGGCAAGATCAGAGATGTAGAGGTATACGCAGGGCCGGTGATGATAAAGGGTAAGATGTACATCTGCTCGGTGATCCACGACATAACGGAGCGGGTGAGGGCACAGGAGCATTTGCATCTGTTCAGATACCTCATGGACCAGACAAATGACGCCATATTCATAATAGACCCCCTGACGGCTCGTCTGTTGGATGCAAATGACAAGGCCTGCATCAGTCTTGATTATACAAAGGAGGAACTCCTCAATCTCAGCGTCCTTGACGTTGATGCTGTGGTAACAGGGGAGGCAGCCTGGAGGGAATACGTGACTCAACTCAAGAGCGCCACTGCCCTTGTCTTTGAAAGCAAACACAGGCGCAGGGATGCCTCCCTCTTTGATGTGGAGATAAACGTCAAGTACGTCTATAGCGAGATAAGCAATTATATGGTGGCCGTAGTTCGTGACATAAGCGAAAGAAAGCGCTATGAAAACAGTCTGCTTCAGACGACTCAACAGCTTGAGGAGCTAAACAGGACACTCAAGGACAGGGTTGCCGAGGAGGTTGAAAAGAACCGTCTGAAAGACCTCATCATGTACGACCAGGCCCGTCACACGGCCCTGGGGGAACTGCTTGTCAACATCGCCCACCACTGGCGCCAGCCTCTATGTACAATAGGGTTAATGGTTCAGGACATCAAGGATGCCTATAGCTACAATGAACTAAACGAACAGTACATAGACGATTCCGTAAAGGCCATGATGAAAGAAATCCTTGAATTATCAGATACCATAGACAACTTTAAGAGTTTCTACGTACACAATAAAGATATGACCCGTTTTAATCTCTCTGATACGGTAAACAAGGCAATCTCTATCATAAAGGATTATTTTAGGGGCAAAAACACAACCATTTACACGGATATGGATAAACGGATAACCCTGTATGGGTATCCGGATGAGTTCTCACAGGCGCTCCTGAACATATTAAGCAACACAAAGGATGCCTTTGAAGCAAGAAATGTGCTCAACGGCCTGATTAAAATCGAGGCACACCAAAATCCCCAAAGCGGCACGATTTCGTTGATCATTACCGACAATGGCGGCGGCATAAGTGACGATATCATAGGGAAGATATTTGACCCGTATTTTACTACAAAGGATAAGGCCAGGGGGACCGGCCTTGGATTGTACTCTGCCAAGGTCATAGTAGAGAAAAAGATGAAAGGCTCGATAACGGTCTCCAACACCAGCGACGGCTGCCAGTTCAGGATAGAGCTTCAAGCTGCCCTCACCGTATCCTTTTAAAAAAGCATGGTAAAATGGGGTCAAGGGGACTTCTTCGTGCCCGGGGTGGCTCACCCCTCCCCTTGCGGGGGGTTCTGAAGGGGGGCGGAGCCGCCCCTTTCTTTCTTGCCTTAAAGTATAGTTACCATAGAAATATAAAGAGGATACCCCTCACCCTTCTTTCTTAATTCGTACCCTTTATTTTTTTGGGGTGGTGTGATAAAATACAGGATGAGCATTTTTTATAGGCGGTTAGATAATTATAACCGATTAAATATTTACAGGCATTAGGACGGGGGGATTTGCAATGGCAGGGCATTCAAAGTGGGCACAAATAAAGCGGAAAAAGGCAACGACGGACTCAAAGCGTGGGAAGGTGTTCTCCAAGATAGTCAAGGAGATATCCATAGCGGCCAGGATGGGTGGCCCGGACCCGGACGGCAACGCCAGACTGCGCACCGCAGTTGAAAAGGCAAAGATGGCAAACATGCCCGTGGATAACGTCAAGCGTGCCATCCAAAAGGGTGCGGGGGAGTTGTCCGGACAAAACTACGAGGACATCATCTACGAGGGCTATGGCCCCGGTGGGGTTGCCATACTGATGGAGGTCCTCACTGACAATAAAAACATGGTCGTCGGGGAGGTCAGACACATCCTGACGAAAAACGGTGGCACGCTCGGAGAGGCCGGATGCGTGGCGTGGATGTTCAAAAAGAGGGGCTACATAGAGGTCGAAAAAAAACTAATCAGCGAAGACTCACTCCTGGGCATCGTCCTTGACGCCGGCGTGGACGACGTCAAAAATGACCCAAAAGAGGAACACTACGGCGTTATCACCGCCATAGAGGACTTTGCGCAGGTCAGAACCGCCCTTGAACAAGCCAGGATCAAAATCGCCTCCGGTGAGATCACCATGATCCCAAACACGTATATAAACGTCGATACCGCCACCCTGCAACAAAACATGAAGATCATAGACGCCCTCGAAGACCTCGACGACGTACAGAACGTCTACGCAAACTTCGAACTGCCCGATGACATGATGACGGATGCATAGTTTGACCCCATGAGCGTAAGAACCATCCTGTTGGCGGTTATCTTTTTACCGCTTGTCACGTTGTCCGTATACGCGCAATCACAGGCCGGTGGTCGGCTGACACCGGAGGAAGAGACCAACATCACAGTATACAAGCAAAACAGCCCTTCGGTTGTCAACATCACCACAACAACGTTAATAAAAGACTTCTTTTCCATATATCCGCAAAAAGGTTCCGGTTCAGGCTCTATAATCAGCCCCGACGGCTACGTCCTGACCAACGCCCACGTCATCGAGGATGCCTCGGAGATAAACATCACAATGACCGACGGCAAAAAATACCGGGCCAAGTTCATAGGCGCAGACCCCGACAACGACATTGCCGTAATAAAAATTATAAGCGATCAACCCACATCGTTTAAGGCCGTGGAGCTTGGCAACTCCGACGAACTCCAGGTCGGTCAACGGGTCTATGCCATAGGCAACCCCTTTGGGCTAAACTCGACGCTGACAACAGGGATAATAAGCGCCCTGAGCCGCCCTCTGACTACGGGCCGTGGCAGGGTCATGGAAAACGTCATCCAGACCGATACGCCAATCAATCCCGGCAACTCCGGCGGCCCACTGATCGATACCAGCGGCAGGATGATCGGCATCAACAGCGCCATCTTTACGCCATCGGGGGGCAGCGTGGGGATCGGTTTTGCCGTCCCGATCAATACGGCCAAGGCGCTCGTACCAGACCTAATCAAGTACGGGAAGGTTAAAAAACCCTGGATCGGTATCGTGGGAGTGCCGCTGTGGGAGAAACTGGCTCGTGCGCTGGAACTGCCCGTAGACAACGGCATACTCGTCTCACAGGTAATCAAGGGAAGTCCGGCACACAGGGCAGGTATCAAGGGCGGCTTCAAGGCTGTTGAGATCAGCGACACGGTGATCTACCTCGGAGGCGATGTCATACTCGAGGTCAATGAAACTAAGGTGTCATCGATGCAGGACATAGTAAAGGCACTCTCTGCTGCCGGCAACAGTAAGAGCGTACCGATAAAGATTCTCAGGGGCAAGGGCATTATAACAGTCAACTGTAAAGTGGAACTCAAGTCGTAAATATACTTTTTGATTAAGTACATGGACAAAAGTTTTTATATAACATCAGGATTGAGTATTATGGGGTCAAGGGGACTGGTCCCCTTGCGGGGGAGGTCTGAGGAGGGGGCAGAGCCGCCCTCCTTTTTTTCTTCTTTACGTATAAAATTATAGACAGGTATTTACAACAACCAAGACATTACAATAGCGAAGAGAGGCACAGGATGAAAATAGATGCAGTAGTACTGGCAGCGGGGTTAGGGAAGCGAATGAAATCCAACACCCCCAAGGTTCTCCATAAGATACTGGGTAAACCCATCATAAACTACATAACGGATGCCATAAACGCCGTAGACGCCATAGACAAGACGCTCATCGTGGTATCCCCCCACACGGAAGCACTCGTGCCGCTGTACAAAGGCACCGGAACATCGATTGCCTGGCAACATATCCCACTTGGCACGGCAGATGCGCTTAAGCCTGCCCTGATTGTCAACGGAGGGAATTTTGACCACCTGCTCGTACTTGCCGGAGACGTGCCACTAATCAGACCGGACACCCTGGATGCCCTCATCAGACAACACACCACGCACAATAACGCCCTGACCTTCATCACCTTCAATGCCGCTGTCCCCGGCTCCTACGGACGGATAAAGAGAAACCCCGATGGTACCATAACCGGCATAATAGAGGAAAACGACGCATCAGACCAGGAAAAAACAATCACCGAGGTAAACAGCGGTATCTATGTCTTTGACAAAGCTGCCCTGTCATACCTGGACAAGATCGAAGTCAACCCCAAAAAGGGCGAGTTCTATCTAACCGACATCGTTGCACTATGCTCTGCCGGTGGCTTACGAGTTGAGGCCACCTTGATGGCAGAGGAGGCCGAGTTTGTCGGTGTCAACAGCAGGGCAGACCTGCTTGCGGCACAGAAGCTCCTTCAGCAGAGGCTTGCCGCTCAGTGGATGGCCGAGGGGGTGACACTGATGGACATAGACTCAATCCTGATCTCCCCCGATGTAGTTATTGGAATGGACACGGTCATCTACCCTGACGTTGTATTAGAGGGTTATACGGAGATCGGTCAGGGGTGTACAATATATCCTGGAGTGATTATTATAGACACGATTGTCGGTGATAATGTTACAATAAAGAACTCGAGTGTGGTTGAGAACTCAGAGATAGAGGCGCAGGCAACAATCGGCCCGTTTGCACACTTACGTCCGGGTTCGGTGGTTGGAATCAAGGCAAAGGTCGGTAACTTTGTTGAGATAAAAAACTCCACAGTCGGAGCCAACACCAAGGTGTCGCACCTGAGCTATATCGGAGACTCGCAGCTAGGCCGAGACGTGAACATTGGCGCAGGGACCATAACCTGCAACTATGATGGCAGAAAGAAATACAGGACGGTCATAAAAGATAACGTGTTTATTGGCAGCGGTACAGAGCTTGTGGCGCCCGTGACGGTAGGTGAAAACGCCTTTGTAGGCGCCGGCTCAACCATCACCATCGATGTGCCGGATGATGCACTTGCCGTTGCCAGGGGCAGGCAGAAAAACATACATCAGTGGGCAGCCAAAAGGAATCTTGCACAACAAAAGGCCATGCAACACCCCAATGCCGAAAAATAAAGCAACGAAACTGAGGATGTAAAGATGTGTGAAGCGACCCGCAACAAGGGCAAAGGAATGGAGATATGTGTGGAATAATTGGATACACAGGCAGGAACAACGCAATAGAATTAATCCTTGATGGCCTGAAGAAGCTCGAGTACAGGGGGTATGACTCAGCGGGGATCGCCTTTATAGATGACTCTGCGGCGTTGAACATAGTGCGCTGCAAGGGCAAGATAGGCGAGCTGGTCAACAAGATAGGAGGCTTCCAGGGCAAGAGTAACACCGGCATCGGTCACACGCGCTGGGCCACTCACGGCAGCCCCTCTGAAAACAATGCACACCCGCACATGGTTGATGGCATAGCGTTGGTTCACAACGGGATCATAGAGAACTTCATGGAACTCAAGACAGACCTATTAAAAAAGGGCGTCCACTTCAGTTCCGATACGGACACGGAGGTTATCTGCCACCTGATAGCCATATACTACACCCAAGGGTACCCGTTTGTGGAGGCCGTGTCCACGGCAATCAAGCAGATACGAGGCTCCTATGCCATCTGCGTGCTTAACAAACAAGAACCTGATAAGATAATCTGTGCCAAAAAGGACAGTCCGCTTGTTATTGGTCTTGGTGATGGAGAGTTCTTTGCCGCCTCTGACGTACCGGCCTTTTTGAGCTACACCCGAGATGTGATCTTTATGGACGACTCCGAACTGGCCATCCTGACACGTGAAGGCGTGATATTCAACAACAGCGACTCGGAGGCCATATACAAAAAACCTACGACAATAACGTGGTCCCCCTCGATGGCAGAAAAGGGCGGCTACCGACACTTCATGCTCAAAGAAATATACGAACAACCACGTGCAATCACCGATACAATAACAGGTCGTGTCAACGTCCAGCGTGGTGAGACAAACCTCTATGAGTTCGGCTTTGACCGGGATTTCATATCCGGCATCAGTAAGGTCTGCATAACGGCCTGTGGCACCTCCTGGCACGCGGCCCTCTGCGGCAAGTACATGATAGAACAACTCTGCCGCATCCCGGTGGAGGTTGACATTGCCTCGGAGTTCAGATACCGGCAACCGATCATTGACGCCACGACCCTCTTTATCAGCATCACGCAGTCCGGTGAGACGGCAGACACGCTCGCCGCCATGAAAGAAGCCAAACGTGCCGGGGCCAAAACCCTTACCATCTGTAACGTCGTTGGCAGTACGGCGGCACGGGATGCAGACTTCGTCTTTTACACGCACTCCGGCCCTGAGATCGGTGTGGCATCGACCAAGGCCTTTGTCACACAACTGGTGTCGTTGTACCTGCTGGCTGTGGGACTGAGCAGCAGAAATCCCTCAGCGGTGGATACCGCCGAGCTGATAAACGACCTGCTGTCTCTGCCGTCGATGCTTGAAGAGGTGCTGATGTCCGACAGCGAAATCGAACACATGGCACGCACGATATCCAAGTCAGGTGGCTTCCTGTTTCTGGGCAGGGGTATCCTCTATCCCATAGCTTTGGAAGGGGCGCTGAAGCTCAAAGAGATATCCTACATCCATGCCGAGGGCTATCCGGCCGGAGAGATGAAGCACGGCCCCATCGCCCTGATAGATGAAAACCTCCCCGTTGTGATCCTGGTATCAAAGGGTGCGTTGTACGAAAAGATTATATCCAACATACAAGAGGTTAAGTCCCGTGGCGGCAAGACTGTGGTGATCTCAAACAGCGATGAGCCGGCAGTGCGACAGTTAGCTGACCTGTTCCTGCTGGTACCATCCTCAAACGTGTTTCTTAATCCGGTGATAATGTCAATCCCTATGCAGTTGCTCGCCTACCATGTGGCGGTCATAAAGGGATGCGACGTAGACCAACCAAGAAATCTCGCAAAAAGCGTTACCGTAGAATGAACCATTATGCAAGGAGTTAAGTAATGCCTGAACATCTTTTGCCTGAACATCTCTTGTTAAATACGCTTAATAAGCAGCAAAGGGCAGCACTAGAGCAAATCAATACCCCTGTGCTGGTATTGGGCGGGGCCGGCAGTGGTAAGACACAGCTATTGACTTATAAGTATGCTTATCTCTACTCGTTAGACAAGAAAAAATACGGTTCAATAATGGCAGTGACCTTTAACAACAAGGCCGCTATGGATATGAGAGAGCGAATCACGTATCTGCTCTCACAAGACCTCAGCGACTCCTGGATCGGTACGTTCTACTCACTATGCAACAGAATACTGAGAAAGGAACAACCCCTTACAGGGCTAAAAGACACATTTGTTATCTACGACGCCGACGACCAGTGTAAGCTCATCCGACACATCCTCAACGACATGAAGATATACGAGGCCCTCTACCGCGGAATTGTTACAAAGATCGGGTGCTTTAAGTCTACGCTGGTGCTGCCCGATGAACTGGCCTCCAGTTCCAGTAACTTTGACTTCGACGAAAAGCTGCTCAAGGTCTATGTCCGTTACCAGGATGAGATGAGACGCTCCAACGCCCTGGACTTTGACGACCTGATCATATACACCATAAAACTCTTCCAGGAACACCCCCAGGTACTGCAACGCTATCAACAACAGTTGTCTTACATCCTGGTTGATGAGTTCCAGGATACTAACTTTGCACAGTATCAATTTCTTAAGCTCCTGGGCAGTGAGGCCGCAAACATACTCGTTGCCGGTGACTATGACCAAAGCATCTACAAGATGAGGGGTGGCGAAAATGAAAACGTCCTGACCAAATTTGAAGCAGACTTTCCTTCCACCGCTATAATAAATCTGACACAAAACTACCGGAGCACCGAAAACATCCTCCGCGTCTCACACAGCGTCATTGTCAACAGTCACTGTCCCCCCTCAGATGACCTGTGGACCGACAGGGGGATTGGCGAAAAGGTCTGTCACTACTGGTTCATGTCAGAGGAGGAGGAGGCCAAATACGTCGCCAAAAACATCAAAGACATGTATCTCAAGGGCAGTTGCGCATATGAAGACATGGCCATCCTTTACCGTGTGAACCTCCAGTGTCGCGTCCTTGAGGAGGCACTCAGAAACGAAAGAATACCGTTTAAGATAATAGGCTCTGCCTGTTTTTATCAAAAAAAGGAGATAAAGGACCTCATTGCCTATCTCAAGTTGATTGTCAACAAGGACGATAACGTAAGCATGCGTCGCGTAATGAGCCTTTCATCACGGGCCATAGGGTTAAGCACGATAACCAGGCTTGAAAATGAGTCAAAACGCCAGGGCATAAGCATATACAGGGCAATGCGTCAACTGACTGCCCCAAAGGGGTTCAGTGTCACAGCCCGTGAACGACTCACCAATCTGTTAGACACCCTCGAGGCCATCTCAATTGCGCCACTGAGCAACCTCAATGATGCAATTAAGCTGATAGGCACCCATACCGGCTATATAGAGAAACTCGATGAGGTCTGCCTCAACAACATCTCAGAGCTGATGTACCTGCATGGCACGGTCCCCCTGGAGGTGTTCCTTGACACCGTCTCTCTTACGACCTTCAATGACGATGTGGTAACCAGAGGGCATGTCTCAATGACCACCCTGCACAACGTCAAGGGGCTTGAGTTTTCGATAGTGTTCATAACCGGTCTGGAGGATGGCCTCCTGCCCTACTTCAAGGCAACCGAAACCACCGAGGAACTCAACGAAGAAAGACGCCTGTTCTACATGGGAATGACCAGGGCAAAGGACATCCTGTTTATGACCGGAGCCAAACGCAGACGCCTCTACACAAAGTTCCAGGACCAGGAACCCTCGAGATTCCTCAACGATATCCCAAAGGACTGCTGCTTCTGGGTAGAGAAAAAACCAATCCCGGCAAACATCTCCACAAAGTTTCAAATCGATAAGCCCCCCGCGATGGAGTTCCCCTACAACACGGGTTGCAGGGTCAGGCATCCCAAGTGGGGCATAGGGATCATCAGGGAATGTTACGGCGAGGAAAACGACATCAAGGTAACCGTCAGCTTCCCAACCGTTGGCATCAAGCGCCTGGCCCTGAAGTATGCCAACCTCGAACGCATATAATCTTATGAATGTAAGGAGCATCTCATGACGATATCGCACAAAGACGTACAACACATAGCGGCCCTGTCTCGCCTGAGTCTGACGGAAGAAGAGAAAGAACTCTTTGGCAATCAACTCAACGACATCCTCCTGTACGTCAACAAGCTCAACGAACTGGACACCGCCGATGTCACCCCCACATCTCACGTCGTCCCCATGCAGAATATCTTCCGCAATGACACCCTGCAGCAATCCGTTGCCCTTGATGACGCCCTGGCAAATGCCCCCGACAGGGCCGGAGACTTTTACAGGGTGCCAAAGATCATAGAGTAAAAAAGAAAGGGGCGCTCCGCTTCTTTTTCGCTCCAGGAGGGGGCAGCGCACCTTTCTTTCTTGTATGCAGGCAATTTCGATACCCAAAAAAAATTCGAATCCGATCAGTATAACTATACTTTTTGCTTCTTGGTATATAAAGATGCTTTTTTGAGCAAATAATGTTTACTATATACTACAGATATATCAAATGGTATAAGTAAGATTTCCTTGTAAATGCCGGTAATGTATTCTTACTTGGGTTTTTGGACTGTTTTTCAAAAAAAACGCTTGACAATAATATTTAGAAAAGATTAGACTTATCACTGCTATGGTTTCGCACTTTCTGGATTCCTGCTTACGCAGGAATGACACAGATGGGCGCAAAATACCATTTCTTGTCATTCCCGTGAAAACGGGAATCCATTTTCAAAAA
>NZ_JABXWD010000087.1 GCF_019173545.1 Candidatus Magnetobacterium casense
ACGCCTAAACCTAAGAAATTAACACTAAAAGACTTGGAGGTACTGGAGGTATCATGCTTAACTTAACACCTATGCCCTCCGCCCCCCTTCAGAACCCCCCGCAAGGGGAGGGGCGAGGCACCCCGGCCACGAAGAAGTCCCCTTGACCCCATTATTTCACACTCAAATATCATGCCTGAAAAAACCTGCGTCATTTCAGTATACATGTTTATGCTCTCTTGCTTATTGACCGTATGTAACCCCGACGGTTATACTTAACGGTGAGTGCAACAATGTCAACAAAAGTAACGATGAGTGTTTTTAAAACCGTTTTGGCAGTGAAGACCGGATTTGAACCTGCGACTACTCATTAAGCACGCCACGACAGCCGACCTTGTCTTGCTGTGCATCCTGCTGGCGATAACTGCCGCTGCAACCGTCTTTGTCTCTGCCGTGATGCCCAGGGGGTCTGAGGTCACCATCGAGGTCAACAACAAGGTTGTCTACAGGTTGTCCCTGGACACGGACAGGGAGTTGCGCATCGGGGCTATGACGGTGGAGATAAAGGCTTCCAGGGTGCGGATTAAAGACGCCGATTGTCCCAACAAGCTCTGCGTGCGGCAGGGGTGGATAGACAGGGGCGCCATCATATGTCTGCCCAACAGGATGGTAATATCCGTCCATAAGCGTATGCACAGAAAGCAGGAGATCGATGCAACAACGGGATAAGTACACAATAGCGCTGCTTGCCGCCTACGCCCTGGCGCTGCATGGGTTTGAACGCCTGATACCAACACCGGTGCCGTGGCTGAGGTTTGGACTTGCCAACATCATAACCCTCGTGGCAATGCTCATGTACGGATTCAGGGTGGCCTTGACGGTAACGCTCATCAGGGTCACGGTGGGTTCGTTTGTGATTGGGACGTTTTTGGGGCCGGCGTTTATCCTGAGTCTTTCGGGGGGGGTGTTCAGTGTGTTGTCCATGGGGATGGTGCACAGGACAGTGCCAAGGACATTTAGTCCGCTTGGGTTGAGTCTGATAGGGGCGTTTTTCCATAACGTGGGGCAGATTGTTGTTGCATATGCACTGTTTCTCCCCAACATGTACTCCATGCTGGTCATCGCTCCGTTGATCCTGTTTTTGGGTACGATAACCGGGTGCGTAAACGGTATGTTTTGCATCTTTGTCCTGGAGTACCTGAAAACAAAGTCTGTTCTGCACAACTAAGCAAGAGAGCAGAAACATGTATAACAACAATTCACTCCTAAGAAAAGAAAGAAGGGAGGCGGCTCCGCCCCTCCCTCAGACCCACCCCGCAAGGGGGCCAGCCCCCTTGACCCCTTCCTGCGAAGGTTTGATTTTCAACAAAGCTAAACTATCAACACCTAATAAAAATTCTCAAATGCGATTGCCCTGTAGTCCCCCCTGCAGGACTACCAAAAAAAAACCCGAAAGGAGTACAATACTACGATATGGATGTAAAGTGCCCTACTTGTGGCAAACAAGAAAAGTGGGAAGGTAATCCTCATCGACCGTTTTGTTCAAAGCGATGCAGGCTCTTAGACCTGGCCTCGTGGGTTGATGAGTCATACAGGATACCAGGAAAGCCCGTAAACAACAGAGACGAGACTAGCGATTCAGAGGATTAGATTCTTTATCAATAAAACGGAGGAATTATGCTTAAGGTAGTGGTGGTTGGAGCTGCAGGTAAGATGGGCCAGAGGATCGGTGTGTTGGCCCTGCAACATCAGCAGGTAGAGTTGGTTGGAGCCCTTGAGAAGTGCGGACACGGTGCCGTGGGGAGGAATTTTGGCGAGGTGGCCGGGGTGGCCGGGACGACAGTTGTGATATCGGACAACGTCGGGGATACCATATCGCCGGCGGGGGTGGTAATCGATTTCACATCTCCGGAGGCGACGTTGGAGCATGTAAGGGCGTGTGTTGCGTCAAAGAAGCCCATAGTCATCGGCACCACGGGGTTGACCGATGACCAGGTGCGGCAGATACGGGAGCTAAGTGGCAGTATCCCCATTGTCCTGTCGCCCAACATGTCGGTGGGAGTGAATCTGCTGTTGAAAGTGTTAGCCGATGTAGCGCCGGTACTGGCCAATGACTACGACATAGAGATAGTTGAGGCACACCATCGTCTCAAGAAGGATGCCCCCAGTGGTACAGCCCTGAAGATGGCCGGTGTTATAGCGCAGGCAATTGACAGGAACCTTGCCGATGTGGCAGTGTATGCCCGGCAGGGGATGATTGGCGAGCGAACGAGAGACAAGATCGGCATACAGACCATCAGGGCCGGAGACATAGTGGGCGAACACACCGTGCTCTTTGGCGCCATCGGGGAACGGATAGAGTTCACGCACAAGGCCTCCAGCCGCGACACCTTTGCCGCCGGAGCGCTCAGGGCTGCCCTGTGGCTTCAGGACAAATCAGCAGGATTGTACGACATGCAGGACGTACTCGGCTTGAAATAAGAAAGACGAAGGGTATCCTCTTTAAAAGGCAAGGTAAGTTTTATTGCGCGGTTACAAGGCATGGATTCCTGGTAATAGTTCACCCCCCTAAGAAGAAGGAAAGAAAGGGACGGTTTGTGGCAGGGGTGCCCCACCCCCTCCGCCCCCCTTCAGAACCCCCTGCAAGGGGGCCAGCCCCCTTGACCCCTGCTTTTGCTATTGCCCTGGCTCTTTAATCCTTGACATCCGACAACAGGCTATGTCAAAGTAGGTAGGTAAGGTTTTGGCGATGATAGACACTGACGATCTGTTCAATATAAAAGAGGCCAGCGAATGGGCAACGGCACGCTTGGGTAAGGCTGTAACCACCTCAAACATATCTTATCTGATCCAGTATGGACTTATTAAGAAGCTCGGAGAAAACGGGACAACTAAGGTATCCAGGCAGGAGTTGGCAGACTACTACAGGTCGTACAACGGCGGCAGAGAGCTTTCCTGGAATGACCAACTCGGTGAAGACCTCAACTGGGCATTATCCTTTGACAAGTACAAGGAGGCCGAAACCACCAAGCACGTACACCGTCTGCACCCTTACAAGGGCAAATTTATCCCACAGCTTGTGGAGTACTTCCTGGACAGTCACACGGATAGCTTTAAGAAAGAGGCGGTATTTCAGAGAGGCGACATTGTGCTTGACCCCTTCTGCGGCAGCGGGACAACGTTGGTACAGGCCTGTGAGCTTGGGCTACATGCAATTGGCATCGACGTCTCTGCCTTCAACTCGCTGATTGCCAACTGCAAACTGACCAGATACGACATAGAGGGCGTCAGGGGCGAAATTGACCGGATAACCACGGCGCTTAAGGGCTTTCTCTCCAACTCACACACACTTGAGTTTGATGAAAGGCTTACGCAGGCGCTCTGTGAGTTTAACAACAGGTATTTCCCCGTCCCGGATTACAAGTATCGGGTAAAGCGTGCAGAGATCAACGAGGCGCTGTATGGAGCGGAAAAGGAGAAGGAGTTTCTGCCGATATTTCACCGACTCGTAGCGGATTACAGCATAAAGCTTAGGCAAGACCAGGCAGATACATTCCTTGACAAGTGGTACTTGCAGCACGTCAGAGACGAAATACAGTTTGTCTCTGGTGAAATAAAAAAAATAGAAGACCCCGTTATAAAAAACATTGTAAGTGTTATTATGAGCAGGACTATGCGCTCCTGCAGATCGACGACCCATGCAGACCTTGCAACCTTAGTTGAGCCGATAGCAGCGACTTATTACTGCGCCAAGCACGGCAAGATTTGTAAACCGCTCTTTTCTATCCTCAAGTGGTGGCAGACATACACCAAAGACACACTTAACCGTCTGTTGCAGTTTGACAAGTTGAGGACAAACACCTTCCAGGTCTGTCTGACGGGAGACAGCCGAACAGTGGATATCCTGGGGGAACTTAGGAAGGAGGCCCCTGCTTTTTCGGAATTGGCAAACAGGCAAAAGCTCAGGGGGATTTTCTCAAGCCCCCCCTACGTTGGACTAATTGACTACCACCAACAACATGCCTATGCCTACGGCCTGTTTGGCTTTGACAGGAGAGACGACCTCGAGATCGGCCCCCTCTTAAAGGGACAAGGCAGGCAGGCAAAGCAGGATTACATGCAGGGTATAGTTGATGTCTTAAACAACTGCAAGAGGTTTCTGGCAGAAAATTACGATATCTTTCTCGTGGCAAACGATAAATACAACATGTATCCCACAATTGCTGAGGGTACCGCAATGAAAATCGTAAACAGATACAAACGTCCAGTATTAAATCGCACCGAAAAAGATAGGGGCGCGTATTCAGAGACAATCTTCCATTTGAAAAAGGTACAAATAAATTAATGAGCATTAGGCTTGAGCATAACGGGGTCAAGGGGGCTGGCCCCCTTGCAGGGGGTTCTAAAGGGGGGCGGAGCCGCCCCTTTCTTTCTTTTCCGTATCTTCATAGTGTATGGGTAACAGAGACGACATAGAGATTGCGCTGCTGAGTGCGGCTGGATGTGCCCGGAACGTGATTGAGCACTGCCTGGCGGTCAAGACCCTTGCCACAACGATTGCCCGTGGGATCGACGGCATAGACGCTGAACTTGTCAGACGTGGGGCGCTGCTTCACGACATCGGCAGGAGCAAGACCCACAATATCACTCATGCCGTTGAGGGCGTGAGGATTGCCACGAGCATGGGCATAGAGCAACCCGTCATAGACATCATCGAACGACACATCGGCAGCGGGATATCCAAAGAAGAGGCACGGGAGCTTGGTCTGCCCGTCAAGGACTACTTCCCCATAACCCGCGAGGAGAAGCTCATCTCCTGCGCCGATTCCCTGATAAGCGGCACACGCATCATGAGCTTTGAGGAGACCATTGCACACATCAGGCGGATACTTGGCGCCGAACACCCCGCAGTGGAACGCTTTAGGGCTCTGCATCAAGAGATACAGTCGTGGATAAGACCTTAATCCGCCGCCTGATCTCCCTCACACGACCCTACTGGTCAACGGTGATCCTGGCGCTCTTGTGCGGCCTGCTGGCATCTGCCGTGATGGCTGCCATCGCCTGGCTGGTCAAACCCGCCATGGACATCATCTTCATGGACAAGAAGTACCAGTACCTGAAACTGCTTCCCTTTGCCGTCATCGTGCTGTTTGCGACAAAGGGGTTTTTGCACTTCTGCCAACAGTACCTGATCCAGTCTGCCGGTCTGGCCCTCATCAGGGACACGCAGAGCAGGTTGCACAACCATATTATCTACATGCCCGTTGAGTATTTTGATAAGGAAACATCGGGGATGCTGATATCGAGAGTCTTAAATGACGTCACGCTCATCAACAAGGTCATATCCGAGGTCATCAGGGCAACGGTTGTCGAAATACCCAAGATTTTCATCCTCCTTGGGATCGCCTTTTACCGGAAATGGGACCTGACGCTGGTAAGCCTGCTTCTGGTGCCAGGGCTTGCCATCAGTGCAAAGAAACTCGGCAAAAAGGTAAAACAAAAAGTTGCAGCGGCACAGAAAAACATGTCTTTCCTGACCCACAGACTATCGGAATCCATAACCGGCGTGAGGGTCATCAAGGTATTTAACCGCGAGACCTATCGAAATGAACGATTTATCGGGGCTGCCATGGACGTCTACAAGGACAACATCAAGGCCATAAAGTACAAGGAACTCAACAAGCTGGTCGTAGACTTCATGACCGGTCTGGCCATTGGCTCGGTGTTGTTCTACGGTGGCATGCAGGTGGTGTCGGGCAAGATTACGCCCGGGGACTTTGCCTCCATCCTGACGGCCATATACCTTATCTTCAGTCCCGCCAAGCTGATTGGCGAGGCGTACACCACGCTTCAGGGTGTCAGGGCGGCCCTTGAGCGGATTGATCACGTGCTGGAGACTCCCGTGGAAGACACGGGCAAGGTTGAGATCGCCCGGTTTAACGATTGCATCAGCCTTGAGTCGGTGACGTTTCGCTACAACCCTGACGATCCGCCCGTGTTAAACGACATAAGCCTCACGATCAAAAAGGGCGAGGTATTGGCCATCATTGGCCCCAGCGGTACCGGCAAGAGCACACTGGTCAACCTGCTGCCACGGTTCTACATCCCCAGCGCAGGCAGCATAAAGCTCGACGGCATTGACCTCAGGGAGCTTGACATCCAATCCCTCAGGGGACTGATAGCCACGGTCAGCCAGGACATCGTCCTGTTTAACGACACGATCAGGGAAAACATCGCCTTTGGCAATGCCCGGTGCAGCTTTGAGCAGATACAGTGGGCGGCAGATATGGCCTATGCAACAGAGTTTATCGAGCGCCTGCCCGAGGGCTTTGACACCATTGTTGGCGAACGGGGCCTGTCGCTCTCCGGGGGGCAGAGGCAGCGGATTGCCATAGCCAGGGCACTGCTTAAAAACCCCCCAATCCTGATCCTCGATGAAGCTACATCATCACTCGACAACGCCTCAGAGGCACTCGTACAGAAGGCACTGGAGGGACTCATGAAAGACAGAACAACCATTATCATCGCCCACAGACTTTCGACCATCAGCAACGCCGACAGGGTCATCGCCATAGAAAATGCCTCGGTACGCACGGTGACAAATCCCTCAGACCCGTTACTACAGCAAGTACACAATTTGTAACTCACCTTACACACAGGGGTACAAGAAAGGAGCGGCTCCGCCCTCCCTCAGACCCACCCCACAAGGGAGCACAGCCCCCTTGACCCCGTAATGGTGTGGCCACAGTACATGCGTTGTATCTTTTTTAGACCTGTAAAGCCTTTTTTTGTTCTCTGCATAACATGAATTTGTAACCCGATTGACCCTGCAATTGCTACTTTTACCCGTGAAAAATTTATGCACCCGTTTTATTTTTACTCATTCATTATGGTATCATACTATGAAAGATATGAATATCATATTTATCATTTAAGGATTAAGAGATGAGAAGGATTGTGGTTAAACAGAGCTATAAAGACGGCCAAGTTATACTGAAAGAGGGTTCGTTTGGTGAAGGTACGTATCTGATCCTTGAAGGTAAGGTGCGCATTATAAAGACCATCCAGGGTGAACTTGTCGAAATAGCCCATCTTGAAAAGGGTGACTACTTTGGCGAAATGAGCTTTCTGGACAGACAACCACGTTCGGCCTCAGCCGTGGCCGAAGGCAACGTCGTGCTGGGTATCATCGACAAGGACTTCCTGGAGGAAGAGATAAGCAAGACCTCCGAGGAGTTTCGTTTGCTCCTCTATACCCTGGTGGAACGTCTGAGGCAGACGACTTCTGCCCTTGTGAGTCTCAGGGCGGAGAACCATATTCTCAAGAAGTAGCCTTTGTCACCCCCGGTACTGTATCATATGTCTCATTCAAGACATGGTGAGCTTAGAAGGGGGATAGGGTGTGAGTTGCGTTTTGGCAAAAACGGGGTTGGTGATGGTCAGTAAATACGAGGTGTCATCGGAATTTGAATGTTGTTTGAAGGGATAAAAATAAAGAAACTCCTAAACAGTCTGGAGGAAGCAAGTGGAGAGAGTGAAGAGAAACGGCTGTATACCGAAATAGCAACCTATGGCCGTAAGGCCTTTCCACGTGTAATAGACGCCTTTAAAAACAACCAGATGCGGATTCATAAGATAAAGGGTCTGCTGGATGTCCTGTGTACGAAGGATCTTATTGCCGACGTAATGCCCCTGTTGGGTGACCCTCAGGATATTGTGCGAGTAGCCGCTAAGGACCTCATCACCAGGAAGTGGAGGGCCGACTCCATCCCCTATCTGGTTGAATACCTGCGTGGGGCAAACCCCCTGTTACGCAGCAGTGCGCTTGAGTTGCTGCTTGCGTTTAAAAACCCTGCCTGTGTACCAAAACTCCTGACCATGTATGCAGAGGGCGATGTTGAGTTTAAGCGAAGCTGCCTGAGCATACTGGGAGAGATAGGCGGAGATTCCGCACTGAAACTGATCAGGGAGGCCGTAAAAGACAAGTCTTTAAACATCCGGATTACGGCAATGCGTATGCTGGGTGTAATGAAGGACACTGCAAGCCTTGATTTATTCATACACAAGCTACTGGAGGAAGACTCTTATACGAGAAAGGCCGCTCTGGAAGCCATTGGCATCATGGGAGACAAGAGGGCAGCGCCGCACATCATAGAGCTCCTCAAGGACGTCGATATTCTGATCAGACAGGCCGCAATGGATATCCTCATCCGCATAGGGGATGCCTCGATAGTGCCAAACCTCATACAATTGATGAAGGAGCGAGACGTAAACGTCAGACGGTGTGCCGTTGGCGTACTCAATGGTATAAAGGACCCCAAGACCATCGATGTGCTCATTGCTGCCATGAGGGACTCCGACTGGTGGGTCAAGCAGATTGCCACTGATGCGTTATCGGAGATACGGGGCGAAAACATCGTCAAGTTCTTCATCGCAATGATAAACGACCAGGACGAGAATCTGCGCAGGTGTTCGGTTGAGTTCTTCATCAAGGTACCGGACAAGCTGGCACTAGAGGCGCTGATTTTTGCCCTTGACGATACGGACTGGTGGGTCAGGGAGAAGGCCATAATATCGTTGGGGCTGATAAAGGACCCGCGTGCCGTTGCCCCGCTGTATGCAAAGATGGACGACGACTACGTAAACTGGCACATTCCACGGGCGCTTGGCACTATCGGTACCCCCAACGTGGTACGCCCACTGGTAGCAATGCTTGGCCACCCGAAAAAGCAAATACGCCTGGAGGCCCTGAAGGCCTTTGGACAGATAAAAATGGTCGAGTCTCTGACAAATAACCCCGATGCCCTCAAAGAAGCCACCGAAGAAGAGGTCAGGAAAGAATCGCTGAAACTGCTTAAGAAATTCGTCATAAAAAGCCCCGATGAGGTAAGGATGGCCGTACCGCAAACGCTTGTCGCCATGGGTGGCGCCGACGTCAGGGAATTGCTCCTGATGCTGCTTAAGGACCCCAACAAACACGTGCGCATTGAGACGCTTAAGGCCTTTGGGGAGTTGAGGATGGTTGATGCCGTATCCGTCATAAAGAAGTGCATAAACGACGCCAACGAAGACGAAGAGGTCGTCACGGAGGCGGCACGGGTGTTAAGAGAACTCACCGGCAAGGACCCTCATGACACAACGATAATCAAGAGCGTCCCTGACACAATCCCCGAAGAGGGCACTATCCGTTCCGAGGCCATACTGGTCATAGACCTGTGTAATTCCACGGGGATTGCTAACAAGTACGGTGACAGATTTGCACTCGTACTTACGAGGATATTGACCGACGTGGTGCGTCCGATGGCCAAGAAGCAGAGGTTTCAGTTTTTAAAGAGCACCGGGGATGGCTTTCTGATAACCTTTCCTAAGGTGGAAAACGCCGTGCGCTTTGCCGTAGACGTCCTCAGCGACATCTCAATACACAACAAGGCCGCCGATGAGACACAGATAATCCAGTTGCGTTTTGCCATCAACTTCGGCGAAACAACGGTGGACGCCAAAGGTGACCGACTTGGCGTGGCCACAAACATGACCTTCCGCGTTGAAGGCGTCAAACCCTCAGACATCATCTCCATAGCAGGCGGGATCAGCAAGGAACAGATGCCGCTGGTTGACCGCATCTTTATAACAGAAACAGCCGTTGAGGAGGCAAGCAAAATGGAAGGCATAAGCAGCAGACTGATAGGTCTCTTTGAACTCAAGGGGATTACAGGCCTGCACAGAGTCTACGAAATCAAGGAAGGAAACTGGAATTAAATATCTGACTGTCAGAACCTTTCTGCCTTTTTGATTAACTTGCCCCGTCTTTCTGCTGTGACTTCGTCTCTACGCAATGTATGATACACTTAAGCAACATCTCTTCATCTATTGGCTTTATGACGTTTAAGCAGACCTTTTCGCTCATATGTTCTTCGTCTTTGTATGCGGTGGTGATTATGATTGGCTGGGAGTTGTTTATCGCAAATATCCGTTCTATCATCTCGATTCCGTTCATCACCGGCATCTCTATATCCGTTATTACAATATCGATTTTATCTTGATGTTCGATATAGGCATTTAACCCCTCCTTGCCATTGCCTGCGTCATAGACAACTGCAACCCTTCGTCTTAAAAAACGCCCCAGCATCTTTCTTATAAACTCGTCGTCCTCTACGTAGAGAACCGTTAATGTCTTTAGTATCGATTCGTTTGTCATATCTCTATTCTGAATTCACAGCCCCCGTTAACATTTCTTGCAGTAATACTGCCTTTCATACTCTTTTCTATAATAACCCTGGCAAAGTATAAGCCGAGCCCTGTTCCCCTGGATTTATGTTTGGTGGTAAAATACGGATCAAAGATTTTACCGATAATGTCCTCACTCACTCCCCCTCCATTGTCGCTGATAGTTATCACTGTCTTATCAGTGTCGGGTTCTTTACATGTCTTTATTTTAATCGTACCGTCAGTAATACACCTCTCTTCAAACACATCCTTTATGTTGCTTAATATATTCAGTATGACCTGAGAAAATTCATTTGGAAAGAGATTTACGGTTAATCCCTCAGCAAACTCCTTATAAATCTTTACCCCTTTGCTCCTGAAATAGCCATCTATCAGTGATAGTGTGTTGTTGATTTCATCTACAATCTTGCTTGTTGTCTTTTGCGAATCTGCTATATAATAACTCTTGAAATTGTCTATGGTTTTTGACAGCCCCATCAGTTCGTCCGTAATGGCCTTGATATTTTCCCTGATGTATGCCTCGCTCAACTCGTTGTGTAAGTACGCATCCAGTACATCCTGAGCCAGGAGACCTATGACGGTCAGGGGTTGCCGCCATTGATGGCCAATATTGACCAACAGCTCACCCATTGCTATATGCCTGGACTGTTCATACATTAACTGGTCTTTTTCTCTGTTTTTTTCGACTTCCTCTGTTACCCTTCTCTGGAGGTTGACAGTTAATTCTTTTAATTCTTCCTCTAATGCCTTACGCTCGGAGATGTCTTCCAGTAAGACTACAAAATATCTCACTGATCCGTCTTCGTTACGTCTGCAATTCAACCACAGCTTTGTATATATTATGGTGCCATTCTTTCGGATAAAGCGTTTTTCCATTTCGTAGCCGTCCATTTTACCACCGAGCACCTGATTAAATAACGTCACATCAGGTTCGATGTCCTCCGGATGGGTTATCTCAATCCAAGTCATCCTGGTCAGTTCTTCCTTTGGATATCCGAGCATCCGACATAGCCTGTCATTTACATCTATCCATCCTTTCTCAACAGAGGTTATGGCTATGCCAATTGTGCTGAAGTCAAATGCGGCATGTAACTGTTGCTCTTTCTCTATTAAGTTGCTCTCCAGCTGGTAGCACTCCATTCAAGCGTGGTCATGTTGCTCAAGCATAGTAACAATGCCATATTATGAAGGGATAAAAGTGGCTTAAATCCTGACAACCACGGTTGATTGTGGT